>CAYQOI010000265.1:0-5553 GCA_964419085.1 uncultured Cytophagia bacterium
GGCGTTTTCCCGGTGATCTTGCTGCGCGGGTCGATGAGCTCGGTCTGGTTCAGGTCGCTGCCGCATTTTTCACACTGGTCTCCGCGCGCGTCCGGATAGTTGCAGATGGGACACGTGCCTTCCACGTATCGGTCCGGGAGAAACATGCCCGCTTCTTCGTCGTAGAACTGCTTTTCCTTTTTCTTTTTGAGAATGCCTTTTTGGTAGATGTCCAGAAAGAATTCCTGTGCAGTGCGGTGATGGATGGGAAGAGAAGTGCGCGAATAGTTGTCGAAACTCATGCCGAAGCGGGCGAAGCTCTCTTTGTTGAGCGCGTGATACTTGTCGATGATCTGCCGCGGAGACACGCCTTCTTGCTCCGCCCGAATGGTGATGGCCACGCCGTGCTCATCTGAGCCGCAGATGTAGATGACGTCGTTGCCTTTGAGGCGTTGATACCGCACATAGATGTCTGCCGGCAAATAGGCGCCGGCCAGATGCCCGATGTGGAGCGGCCCGTTTGCGTACGGCAGCGCGCTGGTCACCAGAATTTTTTCTTTTTTTGCCAAGGCTCCCCGTCGTTAATTAAGGTTTCCCTCTGCCGGGTTGGCGTGTCCGCAATTGTGCTCACAATTGTTCAGCCGGTCCTGCAGAAACTCCAGGGAATAGGTTTCGGTGCTGTCATCCGGGTACAGTACGATCACCTCGTCGTTGAAGATGTCGATGTTGGAGACGATGCCCTCACCCCGTTCGGTGGTGATGGGACGGGCCAATTGCGGGAATCTTTTGATGGCGCGGTTGTAGAAATCTCGTTCAAACATCAGGCAGCATTTCAAGCGTCCGCAGACACCGGCGAGTTTAGAGGGATTGAGAGGCAGGTTCTGGTCTTTCGCGGCTTGCGTGGTCACCGGCAGGAAATCCCGGATCCAGCAGGAACAGCAGAGTTCCCGTCCGCACACGCCGTAGCCGCCCAACCGCCGTGCCTCGTCCCGTACGCCGATCTGGCGAAACTCGATGCGCGTGCGGTAAACCGCCGCGACATCGCGCACCAGCTTGCGAAAGTCGACGCGATTTTCCGACGTGAAGTAGAAGGTGATTTTGTTGCAATCGAATTGAAACTCGCAGTCGATGAGTTTCATATTCAGCGCGTGGTTTTTGACCTTCTGTTTGCACTTTTTGAGTGCCAGCTCCTCCTGGTGGCGATTCTCCTGGAACCGTTGCAGGTCGTCGCGGCTGGGTTTGCGCAAAACTTTCTTGAGCTTGTCCACTTCCGTGTCTTCGGACACAAACGGATTGAGGTGATTGACCCGACCCAGGTCTACGCCCCGTTCTGCCTGAACGATGACATAATCGCCCACCTTCACGAAGAAATCTTTGGGTGTTTTAAACAGCCCGCGACGCTCCCCCTTGAACTTTATTTCAACGATATGACTGGATTCCATCGGCTATCTCCTGACAAAAGTCCGCAGTTTGTTCAGCAGCACGATCAGAATGAGATTGATTTGTACGTTTCGGTCGATCAACTCTATGGATTCTTCGATGGCCTGAACCGCGCTGTGCACATCCGCCTGAGGGAAGCTGCTGGCGAATTTGTGCAGCACTTCCATGCGATTGGCATGAATGACAAGCTTTTCCGCGTCCGGTTCCGAACTTACCACCACTGCCGCGTCACGAAACCAGAACGCGAGCAGCGCCAGCAGGTCTTTGAGCCGTTTCAGATTTCCCTGTACCTGTCCCAGGATTTGTTCCACATAGTGGATTTGCGCGTACCCGTTTTGAACGCTGGCGCGAAAAAAATCCAGGGATAAATTCTGCATTTCCTCCAGGTCCTCGTCCAGCAGCTCCACGGCACGGCGATAGCTACCGGAAGCGAGACGTGCGGCCAGATGTGCCTGGGCGCTGTCGACCCCCCGATCCCGCACCAGCGCCTGCGCGATTTCAGCGGCGCTCAGGGGATCGAATTTCACCATCTGGCAACGCGACGTGATGGTGGGCAACAGCAGGTTGGGTCGCGACGAAATCATCACCAGGCGCATGCCCTCCGGCGGTTCTTCCAGCAGCTTCAGAAGCGAATTAGCCGCTTCGGTGGTCATGCGTTCGCAATCGGTGATGATAACCACCCGTCCCCTGCCTTCGAACGCTTTGGTTGCCGCCTTCCGCCGGATCTCCCGGATGCGTTCGATGGAGATCAGCGGGTTGGCCCACAGTTCTGCACGCAAGTAGGGATTTTCGATGACACTCCGGACGATCTGCTCCCGTTCTTTGTCTTTCATCTTTGCCGGAGCAGGAAAAATAAAATGTAGATCCGGGTGTGCCAGTCTGCCCACCCGTGCGCAGTCGCGGCACGTGCCGTCGCAAGCGAGGTAATCGGAGCAAAAGAACGCCTTGGCTACTTCCAGGGCCATGGCCTCTTTGCCCACGCCGTGACTTCCCACAAAGAGATAGGCGTGCGACATGCGCCCTTTGCGCAGGGCCCTTTCGAAGAACTTCTTGATGCGGGTTTGTCCGATGATGTTGTCGAACGCCATAGCGTGTCCCCGGATGTTTACCGTTTGGCCAGCCAGAGCTCGGGATCGAGCTTTTCGGTGCCGTGCCATATCTCGAAATGCAGGATCGGGCCCTTCAACGAGCCGGATTCTCCCACGGTGCCGATGACCTGACCGGCTTCAACCTCTTCGTGCAGGTCGACCCAGATTTCGCCCAGATGGGTGTAAACCGTGTAATAGCCGCCGTAATGACTGATGATGATGATGTTGCCCCGCCCGCGTTGCCAGGTGATCGTGGTGACCTTGCCGCTGGCCACCGTGTGCACCGGTGTTTGCAGCGGAGCCTTGATCTCGATGCCGATGTTCTCGGTTACCGTATTCAGCTCCGGATGTTTGAACCTGCCGAAGTGGGTGATGATTTTTCCCTCCGCGGGCCAAAGCATCCTGCCGCGCAGGTCGGAAAAGAGCACATCCGGTCTGACGAGGGGAGGCTCTTGCGTCCTGTTTTCTTCCAAGCGGGAAATGATTCTGCGAATCTCCGCGGCCGCGTTTTCCTTCTCCTGCAATTGTTGCCGCAAGAGATCTGCGTCGCGGCGGATGCTGGCCAGCACCTGCTGGCGTTGGCGCTTTTTCTCTTTGATCTTCTTTTCCTCGCGCAGTTTATCCTGCAACAACCGGCGCTTGCGCTGCAGTTCGATGGTCAGCAGGTCGCGGTCGCGTTCGATGCGGGCCTGCTTGTCCTTGATCTTGATGTAATTGCGATAGTCGTTTTCGGACAACCGTTTCTGGTACTCCAGCCAGAGCAAGCCGTCGTTCAGCGACCTGGCGGTGAGCAGCAGTTCTAAGTCTTTCATGCGGCCGTATTTGTAGGTGTAAACCAGGCGTTTGCTGAAACGTGCCTTCAGTCGCGCCAATTCTTCCCGATTGGTTTTCAAATCCTTTTCAATTCTGGCGATCTCCCGCGCTTTCTTTTTCTCCTCGTTGCGCAAGTTTTGGATCACGCTCTGGGTGAGGTCGATTTCGAGATCCAGATTCGCCAGTGCGGTCAGCACCGACGTCTCTTTGCGCTCGTTGGCCTTCAGGCGCTTTTCCATCGCCATGATCTCGTCGCGAATTCTCCTGAGCTTCTCCTGGTGCTGTCGCACCTGGCTTTGTGCCCGCGCGACGTCAAACGGACATATCGCAGCTACCAGAATTACGCTCAAGACAATCCGAGATAACATAAAACAAAATAACAGAATGAAGCATGAAAAGCAACAAAAACCTAACGCCGGAAAAGGATGGAATGTTGTGCATTTGTGGGGTCGAAAACGTATCTATAATGAACGCAGCCGACCTTTTGACGGCACAGGGAGATAGTTAACACGACAAATTGGGATCGGTCCAATGAGCAGCAAGGTGTTGATTCTTCTAGTGGTCATGGGGGGAATGGTTCACGCACAGACCGGCAGGGTCGTTTACGTTCGCGGCAGCACGCAGAAGATCTCTCAGCTCGTGGGCGATTATGACCGCGAGCGACAAACCGCGACCCTGAACCTGACAGATACCCGCTATCATCTGTGGGGCACGGATCTTGGAATTCCGTTCCGCCACAATGGCCGCACCTATTTGCTTTTTGGCGACACCATCGGCCCTCCCGAGGGCGATGCCATCGCTTACACCACCGACACCAACCCGGAAGACGGCATTGCGCTTACGTTTATTCACGACGCCACGGGTACGTACAAGCCGGTACACATTCCGGGGATCAGTCAAGGCGCGTTCGAGGTTCCCATGGAGGGCACGAGTGTCGGCGGCCGCATGTACATTTACCACACGACGGATTACGGCAACACGGCGAACATGGGACGTTCTGTGCTGGCCGTTTCCGATGATGACGGCCGGTCATTTCAGTACCTTTACGACTTTTCCACGCTGCATTTCATCAACGTGTCGGTGGTAGAGGTGGATTTAGCCCAATGGCCGGGCTTTCCGCAACAAACGGGCCAGGGCCTGGTCATCTTCGGCTCGGGCCGCTATCGCCAAAGTGACGTGCGACTGGCGTTTCAGCCGGCCGACAGCATCGGAACAAAGCACAGCTTGCGCTATTTCGCCGGCCTCGATGCAGCGGGCCAACCGCAATGGAGCGTCAGTGAAGAGGACGCAGCCCCCCTGTTTTCCCACCCGTGTGTGGGCGAGTTTTCTGTGACCTACAATCGCTTCCTGCACAAATGGCTCATGCTGTATAATTGCGACAACCCCCGGGGGATCAACTTCAGAACCGCGGACCAACCGTGGGGACCCTGGTCGTTTACGCAAGTTCTTTTTGACCCCTGGGTGGACAACGGTTACTGCCACTTCATGCACACAAGCTGGCAATTCAAACACTGTGATGACGTCCATGATCCGGGCAGGGAAAACGAATGGGGCGGAGAATACGGGCCTTATCAATTCGAAGACCTGGCCACCGGCACCGACTCCACCACGACGATTTATTTCACCATGTCCACCTGGAATCCGTACACGGTGGTGCTGATGAAATCCACCTTGAAGTTGGTGCATGTCGCCACTTCTGTTGCCAGCAAGAACCCGACCCCTCCGGAACATTTTATGCTCTGGCAAAACTACCCCAATCCATTTAATCCGACTACGACCATCAAGTTTGCGCTCCCCAGGCGGTCGGCCGTTACCTTAAAGGTGTTTGACGCCCTGGGCCAAGAAGTCGCGACGCTGGTGGACAAAGTCATGGAGCCGGGAACACACGAGGTTGTATTTGATGTGAAGGCATTGTCAAGCGGCGTCTATTTCTATCGGATTCAAGCAGAGGGATTTGTCGCCACCAAGAAGCTCATGTTGCTGAAATAGTGACATTTACGCGATTCTGTCGCCGTCCTTCCCCACGGGAAGTTTTTTTCTGCAAATCTTTTCACCGGGTTATTCCGATTCCCGAATCCCGCCTTTCTCCCTCCTGTGTTGGAAACGCGGGTGAGAAGTCAACCCGCGCAGCTTCTGCCGTTCCGGTAGAATTTTCTTAGCAAACAAGCACCGAAACTCCTCCTGGGTGACCGACGAACCCGCACTCATCGACCGGAAATACCCAATTTGTGAA
>CAYQOI010000266.1:0-5552 GCA_964419085.1 uncultured Cytophagia bacterium
GAAGTAGAGGTCCGGCCCCTTTTTGGGGGTCGGACCGTTTTTTTTGTAGGCGGCCAGAAAGTAATCCCTCTTTTGGTTTTTGTACTCCTGTTATGGGAATACGCACGTCTACCCACGGCGTACAGAGGGACGTTGCATAAAGCCAGAGAGAAGCTTGATGAGGGAGGGATAAGCTTTTGGTTGGCGGGAGTTCCTTTTATGTCGGCTTGAAAGGTCTGTCACATGTCGACTTTAAACCATCTATGTGCTCGAACAGTTGATCGTTTATTTTTTGCCACATCGGGTCAAGGACAAAGTCAATACCTTCTCTTCTTGCTAATTTTGCGGCCGGAACAAAATCCCCGTCTCCCGACACGAGAATGATTTTCCCCACAAGCCGTTTGTAGGCAAGAGAGGCAATATCAAGCCCGATCTTGATATCGACGCCTTTTTGCTGTGTGTTGTAAAAGACATCATCTTCTCCGAGATCCTCTATCGTGATCTTTTTTTGTAACAGTTCTTTGGTCCTCTTGGGACGAATCAGCCAACCGCCCTTGTCTTTGAGGTATCCTAAGCGAAGCGCGACCTTCCTCAGTTTTTTCAACTCTGCATGAAACTGTTGGCGGAAAAGGGCAACCGGTGTTTTTGAAAAGTCAATGCTGTTTCCGGTAACAGGATTATGTGCCTTCTTGGAGAGAGGGAAACAATCGTAGTACAGAATTCGGTACAGCCTTTCATGCTCAACGTGCTTGAGAAGCATGGTGTACATGTTCCTGGCTACCGTAGCTGGGTCGTCATTCTTGCCGTTCCGATAGCACTTCCGATATCGTTTCAGGAAGAAAGCGCCATCAACGAGTATCGCTGTCGGCTTGATTGCTGAAAAACGTGCTTCTTTTTCCACCATTCAAAAAAAACCCTTGGGCTCGGCTTCTTCGGTTTGGTTTGAAGAAGCGTACTGCCAAGGGTATGATCATTCTTGATCTTCGGACTGAATATGTAATTAGGCAAGCTAAATCAACTGTCAAACTCAATTTATGTTATGCGGAATAGAGCAAAAAGTTTCAATTTTTTTTCCAAAGGCCGTTTCCTAGACTCTGTAAATCTTTTCCGGGGAAAACCGCCACACGCTCTCGCTTCCAATCTCTGGTAATTGTGTTCTGATCTCGTACGCCGGTTCGCCTGATCGTCATTTCGGGCAAAAGCGCTCGTCTCAGCCTTTCCTCTTGGCCTCCTCGTACGTCTCCACCGGAGGACAGGTACACACCAGATGACGATCGCCGTATGCGTTGTCGATGCGCGCCACCGCGGGCCAGAATTTGTTGTCACGCACGTAGGGTAAAGGAAAAACCGCCTTGCTGCGCGGGTAGGGATGTTTCCAGTCGTCTTCGACCGCGGCGGCCGCGGTGTGCGGCGCGTTTTTCAAAACGTTGTCCTCGGCATCGGCTTTGCCCTGCGCGATTTCCTGGATTTCGGCCCGGATGGCCAGCAGCGCGTCGCAGAAACGGTCGAGCTCATCTTTGGACTCGCTTTCCGTGGGTTCGACCATCATGGTGCCGGGAACAGGAAACGACACCGTGGGCGCGTGAAACCCGTAGTCCATGAGACGCTTGGCCACGTCTTCCACCTCGATCTTTGCGGTGGCCTTAAAGGGTCGCAGATCGAAGATCATCTCGTGCGCCACCCGACCCTGGTCACCTGTGTAGAGAACCGGAAACGCGTCTTTGAGGCGTGATTGGATGTAATTGGCGTTCAGGATGGCGTACTTGCTCGCCGCGGTGACACCTTCCCGACCTAGCAGCCGGATGTACGCGTAGGAGATGAGCAGAATGCTGGCGCTTCCCCAGGGAGCCGACGCCACTGCCGGAATCCCCTTTGCACCGCCCACCGACTCCACCAAAACGTGCCGGGGCAGATACGGCTCTAAGTGTTTGGCCACCGCGATGGGTCCCATTCCGGGACCGCCGCCCCCGTGCGGAATACTGAAGGTTTTGTGCAAATTCAGATGGCAGACATCCGCGCCGATGATCGCCGGGTTGGTGAGGCCCACCTGTGCGTTGAGATTGGCGCCGTCCATGTAGACCTGGCCGCCGTTTTCATGAATGATCTGGCAGATTTCTCTGATTTTGGCCTCAAAGACCCCATGTGTCGACGGGTAGGTGACCATGAGTGCCGCAAGGTGGTCGGCGTGTTCTTCCGCTTTTTGGCGCAAGTCCTCCACATCGATGTTGCCTCGCTCATCGCATTTGACCACCACGACCTCTGCGCCCGACATCACCGCACTGGCAGGGTTGGTACCGTGGGCCGACGAGGGGATCAACACCACATCTCGGTGCGCCTCTCCGCGATCTTTATGGTACGCTCGAATCACCGACAGGCCGGTGTACTCTCCTTGCGCCCCGGAATTGGGCTGGAAAGAGACCGCGCTGAATCCGGTGATTTCGCACAGCATGGCCTCCAGCTCCTTGAATATCTGAGCGTAGCCTTCGGCCTGGTCTTGCGGCGCGAAAGGATGCAAGTCGGCGAATTCCGGCCAACTCACGGGCATCATTTCGGCGGCCGCGTTGAGCTTCATGGTGCAAGAACCCAACGGAATCATCGACGTGGTCAGCGACAGGTCCTTGTTCTCCAGGCGCTTGATGAAGCGCATCATCTTGGTTTCGGAGTGGTAGGTGTTGAAGACGGGATGCTGCAAAAACGGGCTTTTGCGCCGCAACGCATCCGGGATGTCCGTAGGCTCGTTGTTTTTGTGGCTGGCGAAATCGATTCTCTGGACGTGCATCTCTGCGGCCTTGCCGAAGATGTCCAGGATGTCTTGCAGATCTTCCGGCTGGGTGGTTTCATCCAGCGCCACCCCCACGGTTTTCTTGTCGATGTATCGGAAGTTGATGCCGGCTTCATGTGCTGCGGCCTTGAGCCGGTCCAGGCTCTGGTTGGAAAAGGCGTTGAGCTGAATGCGGAGCGTATCGAAATAGACGCTGTTTTTCTGCTGGTAACCCAGCTTGGCCAGTTCGGTTTCCAGGATTCTGGCCAACGCATGCACCCGCTTCCCGATGGCACGCAGGCCCTCGGGCCCGTGGTAAATTGCATAAAATGCCGACATGATCGCCAACAGCGCCTGGGCCGTGCAGATGTTCGAGGTCGCCTTTTCCCGCCGGATGTGCTGTTCCCGCGTCTGCAAGGCCATGCGGAAGGCGGGATTTCCGTGCGCATCCACCGAGACGCCGATGATACGGCCGGGCATCTGCCGTTTGAACGCATCCCTGGTGGCGAAGAAAGCCGCGTGGGGTCCGCCGTAGCCCAACGGCACGCCGAAGCGCTGCGCTGAGCCCACCACGACGTCGGCGTCCATTTCGCCGGGCGGCGTCAAGAGGGTCAGGCTCAGCAGGTCGGTGGCGACGGCGACCAGGGCGCCGGCCGCATGCGCTCGCGCGATAAAGGCGCGCGGGTCTGCGATCTCGCCATCGCTGTCGGGATACTGGAGCAACGCACCATAGCAGGTTTCATCAAATTGAAACTGGTCGGGCTCACCGATGACGAGCTGAATGCCCAGCGGTTCTGCGCGGGTGCGCAGCACATCGATGGTCTGCGGGAAACATTTTTCGGAAACGAAGAAGGTGTTCGCGTCCCGGGCAACCAACTCGCGGCTGCGCAAGCGGTGCAACATGGTCATCGCCTCGGCCGCCGCGGTCCCTTCGTCCAGGAGTGAGGCGTTCGCCACTTCCATCGCGGTCAGGTCCATGACCATGGTCTGGAACGCCAGGAGGGCCTCCAGCCGGCCCTGAGAGATCTCCGCCTGGTACGGGGTGTACTGCGTGTACCAGCCGGGATTTTCGAACACATTGCGCTGGATGACCGCAGGCACCACACAGTTGTAGTAGCCTAACCCAATGTACGATCTGTACACCTGGTTTTTCTTTGCCACCTTCCTGAGTTCCTGTAGTAACTTGTACTCGCTGGTTGCCTCAGGCAAATCCAGTTCTTTCTGCAGTCGGATATCCTGGGGCACGGTTTCATCCATCAACTGATCCAAGCTTTCGGCGCCCACAACCCGAAGCATCTCTTGCAACTCCTGTGAGTTCGGGCCGATATGGCGGGACATGAAATGGTCGGTGGTTTTCAGGTCTTCTTTCGGCATGTTTCTTCTCGGGTTTCGTTGATTCAAGTAAACGTTACTCACGCTGCGTGCGTCTGGATTTTACAAAATAAAATCGAAAAAAGCCATACCAAAAGGAAATAATCATGAAGTTTAACATTCGCATTTCCCTGGCCGATGTAATTGTTTTAAGCAGAAGGCAATCTTCTTGATTTTTGCTCGATTTTGTGGTAACTTTCCATTCTCGTAGGGGACGAGCGAAACGGGGAAGAATTTAGGAGATTGTACGAGTTTAAGGGATTAACATGGGTAAGCCAGCGATGAAAAGGATCGGAATCATCACGGGGGGCGGTGATGCACCCGGCCTCAACGCCGTGATTCGCGCAGTGGCAAAGTCGGCTATGGGCAAGTACAACGCCACGGTCATCGGCATCGAGGACGGCTTCGAGGGGCTCGTGGAAGGCCGTATGCATGAGATGAACAACCAGGAGGTCTCAGGCATCCTGGCCCTCGGCGGCACCATTTTGGGGACGTCCAACAAGGGCGACCCGTTTCACTATCCGGTGGAGGAGCTGGACGGGAAAGTTAAGATCGTGGACGAATCCGCGCGCGTCGTCAGCAACTACAAACGTTGGGGCTTGGACGCGCTCATCGCCATCGGCGGCGACGGCACCATGCACATCTGCTCGAAACTGATGGATTTAGGCCTGAACATCGTGGGCGTGCCGAAGACCATCGACAACGATCTGTCCGCAACCGACATGACCTTTGGCTACGATTCGGCGCTGTTCGTGGCCACCGAGGCCATCGACCGCTTGCACACCACGGCCTCTTCCCACCACCGTGTGATGGTGATCGAGGTGATGGGACGCTATGCCGGGTGGATCGCGTTGGGCGCGGGCCTGGCGGGCGGCGCGGATATCATCCTTATCCCCGAAATTCCGTTTAAGTGGGAAAGCATCTACCGCAAGGTCAAGGAACGGAGTCTCCACGGCAAGCGGTTCAGCATCATCTGTGTGGCCGAGGGTGCGAAACCCATTGATGGCGAGATGGTGGTCAAAGAGATGGATATCAAACGCACCGACGCGCGGCGCCTGGGCGGGATAGGCGAGCTGGTGGCCCACAAGATCAGCGAGGACACGGGACTCGAGACCCGCGTCACCGTGCTGGGACACCTGCAGCGGGGCGGCTCACCGACGCCGTTCGACCGCAATCTCTCCACCAAGTACGGCGTGGAGGCGTGTGAACTGGCTGCCAGGGGCAAATACGGACGCATGGTGGCGCTGCACGGTAATCACATCGTTTCTGTCCCCATCAAAGAAGCCATCGCCAACCAGCGGGTTGTGCCGACCAATTGCCAGGAGGTGGAAGCGGCCCGCGCGGTGGGAACCTCCTTCGGAGACGAGTGACCGAACCCCTCCCCCACTCGGAAAACGACTTTTCACAAAAAAGACTTGATTCTGGATAACATTTATCGTAT
>CAYQOI010000267.1:0-5536 GCA_964419085.1 uncultured Cytophagia bacterium
TAAAACCGCCCAACCGCCGCGCCGAGTCTACTTACACATGAGCGCACCCAGCGCAATGGACAACAGCTTCGCGTCGGCCGTATCTGCGCGGGAGGGGATAAGCACCGGCGCAGCAGCACCTACGATCACGTGCGCGAGCCGAAACCCAGCGAAGTAGGTGGTGCCTTTCGCCAGCATATTAGCCGATTCGATGTCCGGGCACAACAAGATGTCGGCCTGACCTGCGACCGCGGACGTGAGATGCTTCAATTTTGCCGCCTCAGCGGAAATCGCGTTGTCCAGCGCGAGCGGTCCGTCCACGATGCAGCCTGTGACCTGGCCGCGTTCGTTCATCTTCGCCAGAACGGCTGCGTCTACGGTGGAAGGCAAATCCGGATTCACCGTCTCCACCGCGGACAACACAGCGACTCTGGGCTGCTCGTTACCCAATGCGTGGGCCACCGCCACGGCATTCTTCAGAATCTCCAGCTTCTGTGCCAGATTCGGTCTGAGGGTGACCCCGCCGTCGGTGATCATGACCAGTTGATTGCCGGTGCGCCGCGGATCCTGGAACACGAAAACATCGCTCAACAACCGCCCGGTGCGCAATCCCCGCTCTGCGTGCAACACGCACTTCAAAAACACGCTCGTCTTGACCATACCCTTCATGAGGATGTCCGCATCCCCGCGTTTCACCGCATCGACGGCCGCCAAAGCCGCCTGCTCCGCGTCCCCGATATCCTCGATCTCCGGAAACGCCTCGGCCTCGACTTTCACTCGGGCGAGTAATCGAAGGGTTTCTTCCCGGACTCCAAACAGACGGGCCTCGGCCAGCCCCGATCGCTTTGCTGCGACCAGCGCAGAGAGTGCGGCCAGATCCTGGGACACAGCCAAGGCCACCCGCACTGGGCCGCGCTGGATGGCCGCTTCCATCAATTGCTCAAAATTCCGTATCATCGCTCTTCTCCCCTCAGGCATAAAGTTTCGGCGCCTCCGCACCGCTCAGCACACGCAACACTCCCGCATTCATCGCCTCCATTTCCAACTCGCCTGGGAAAACCAGGATGGGCGCGATGAAGCCCACGCTTTCCTTGATCCAGGCCAGCAAGATATCCGACTTTGCCAGCCCCCCGGTGATGACCACCGCGTTGACTTCCCCCCGCAGCACAGTGGCCATGGCCCCGATTTCCTTGGCGATCTGATACGCCATCGCTCGGTAAACCTCCGTTGCCTTCTCGTCGGCTTGCGCAATCCTCTTCTCGACCTCCCTGGCACTAGACGTGCCGAGATACGCCTTGAGCCCCCCTTCTCCCATCACCAGGCGCTTGACTTCTTCCTCGGTGTAGTTGCCAGAAAAGCACAGCCTGATGAACGGTTGCAGAGGAAGCCCTCCCGTTCTTTCGGGAGAAAAGGGACCGTCGCTGGCCGCATCGTTGACATCGATGATCCGCCCGCTCTTCACCGGGGCCACCGAGATCCCACCGCCGAGATGAGCCCCCCCAAAATTGGCCTTGTCCAGCGTCACCCGCAATGCAGACGCGGCTTCGCGAGCCGCAGCGTGGATATTCAAAGCGTGGGAAAGACTGCTCCGTTCGATGAGCGGGTGGCCGGAGTATCTCGCCAGCGGTTCAAATTCATCGACGGAAATGGGGTCCACCACGTACGCTGAAACACCCGCCCGTCTCGCCAGTTCTGCAGCCAGCGCACAGCCCAGATTGGAGGCGTGTTCGCCCCGTTTCGCCGCCCGCGCATCCGCCAGCATCCGTTCGTTCACCAGGTAGGTTCCGCCCTGGAGCGGTTTCAGCAACCCGCCCCGGCCGACAACGGCTAAAAGCTCTGCCAGACGCACAGCGTGACCCTCCAAGCACCGCTCGACTTCCCGCCGCCGAAAATCGAGTTGGTCCCAGATCCGTTCGAACCCTTTCAGGTCCTGGGCCGCGTGCTCGACAGTCTCTTGCCAGACCCGGTTCTCTTCGGCGAACAACGCGATTTTGGTGGATGTGGAGCCGGGATTGATGGCCAGGACATAAATACGACCTTCAGATTGTGACTCTGCGCCAGACATAAGCATTTTATTCCAAACCTGCCACTCCTTTACGCGACAAAGACAAGGTAAGGAACCATGAGTGTTCGGTCCGTAATGACCTCAATCCGTTCCACCTTCTTTAACCCAGCGGTTCAACCAACCGATCACGGTTTCATGCCACAGAATGCTGTTGGCGGGCTTCAGTACCCAGTGACTTTCATCCGGGAAGTAGAGGAGCTTGCTGGGAATACCGCGGCGCTGCAGCGCCGTAAACGTGGAGATCCCCTGCGTATCCACCACGCGGTAATCGTGCGCGCCGTGAATCACCAGCATGGGCGTCTTCCAATTCTTCACGAAGTTGATGGGGTTCTGTTTTTCGTAGCCTTCCGGATTGGTCCAGGGGGTACCTTGGTGGTCCCACTCCGGAAACCACAACTCCTCGGTGTCGAAATAGGCCATACGCTCGTCGAGATTGCCGTCGTGGTTCACCAGGCAGCGGAAGCGGTCGGGCCAGTTGCCCGCGATCCAGTTGATCATGTACCCGCCGAAGGACGCGCCCAGCGCGGCCACCCGGTCGCGGTCCATCCACGGATAGCGCTGCAGTGCGGCCGCCAGCCCTTTCTGCAAGTCCACCAGCGGCTTGCCGCCCCAGTCCCCGCGAATGGAATCGGTGAATTCCTGGCCGTAGCCCACGGAACCGTGGAAATCGACCATGACCGCGGCGTAACCCGCGCCCGCGTACGCCTGGGGATTCCAACGGTAGTGAAAGTCGTTGCCGAACGATCCCTGCGGCCCGCCGTGGATGAGAAAGGCCACGGGATACTTTTTTGCGGGATCGAAGTCTACCGGCTTGACCATGTAGGCGTGAACGATCTCATCGTTCCATCCTTTAAAGGTAAATTGCTCGTAGTCGCCCATCCGCGCGGCGGCCACCTTGGCGGCGTTGATTTTGGTGATGGCGCGCAGGTCTTTGCCGTTTGGTTTGATGGAAAAAAGCTCCACGGGCGATTTCAGGTTGTCGCGACCGAACACGATGCGTTTCCCCGCGAAGGCCGGCGAGCGCACATGGCCAGCATTCACCACCGTCTGCACCTTCGCCGTCGCCACGTCGATGGCGAAAAGCGCGCCCTGTGCAAGGTTTTCCGCCACGGCAAAAATGGTTTTGCCGTCAGGCGCCCAGAAAATCGTATGGGGCGAGCGGTCCCACCCTTCGGTCAGAACACGCTCCGAGCCGCTGCGCCAATCGCGCAGCACGATGCGGAAGCGATCGGATTCGTACCCGGGCCGAGACATGGCCAGGTAGGCAAGCGTTTTGCCGTCCGGAGAAAACACCGGTGTGGTATCCCACGCCTCGTTGCGCTCGGTGAGACACACCGGCGCGCGCGACCCGTCGATGGGCGCGAGATAGAGGTCGAAGTCGGTGGACCACGGTTCGGCCCGGCCCGCATCGCGAGCGGTAAAAACGATGCTCTTCCCATCCGGCGTAAACGTGATCTCCTCTGGTCCGCCAAACGGTTTCGAGGGGCTGTCTGCGTCCATGCTTTTCATCACGTCGACCGGGTTGCGGCCGTCCGACGAGACCACAAACAGATGCGAACGCCGCCCATCCTTCCAGCGGTCCCAGTGGCGAATGAACAGGTGGTCGTAGAGCCGGCCGCTGGCCTTACTGCTGGCGCGCCGCGCCAGGCGCTCCACTGTGCAGTCGATGGTCTCGCAGTCGGGGAAGACCTCCATGGTGAACGCGAAATGTCGGCCATCCGGCGCCACGATGAGATTGCCCACATCCAGCGGTTGCTCGGTGACCTGCTGCGCCTCACCGCCTTCCAGCGGCAGCCGCCACACCTGGGCCGAGCCGGACCGGGTGGAAATGAAGAGGATGCTTCTGCCATCGGGCGTCCAGCGGGGATTGAAGTCGCTTTCCGGATGCGTGGTGAGTTGGCGCAAGCCGCTGCCATCCACCCGCACCAGCCAGAGGTCGGTGCGGCCGCGGTTTGCGTCAAGGTCGGTGGTGCGCCGCACAAATACGATGGCCTTACCGTCGGGCGAAACCCGGGGATCGGAAATGCGGTCCATGGCCAGCATGTCGTGCACGGAAAACGGGTGCGTTTCCTGTGCCACAGGGCGGCCACTTGTGCCCAGGAAAAAAATCAGCGCTAACAGAACGGTTCGAAAGCTGAGTCTCATTTTTCCCTCCATTTGTTTCGATGATACGCACCGGCAGGTTCTTCTTTTGTTCAACGCAGGGCCTTGTCTCGGGTAACTCCATCCAACCATCTGGCTCTGCAACGCCTAAGTACGTCACCCGAAAATATACATCCGGCCTTTCTCCGATGCAATCAAAACCTGTGTCCTGCGCAGCGGAAGAGGCACAAAAACTTTTGCTTGAAAAAGTCCCAGGGGTTTGATAGCTTTGTTTCAACGCAAAACGAGGAGACGGCTTTGGCCACAAATTCATCGCGACGCGACATCGGTCGCGGCAGAGCGCTTGCATTTGGCATTTTGCTCCTGGTGCTGTTGTTGAGCATGTTGATTCTGAGTTTCATCTGGGGTCAGGAGCCAGAACAGTTCGACGTGCTGGAGAGCGCCAGACAGCGAGCGGAAAAACACCAAGAAAAGATGGTTACCGGCTATGTCACCACCAGCACGCTCATCCAAATCGCCAGCACCCTGCTGGACAAACCCGGCGGCTATCTGAGCAACGACGTCATGCCGCCCAGCGTGATGATGGACAACATCCCCAGTTGGGAGTTCGGTGTGCTGGTGCAGGTGCGGGACTTCACCAAAGCGCTGCGCAACGACATCAGCCGGGCGCAGACTCAGTCACAGGAAAACCCCGATTTGGCCAAGGCCGAGCCGCAGTTCAACGTCAACAGCAACTCCTGGCTTTTCCCGGCCGCCGAGCGGGAGTACCGCAAGGGGATCGAGGATCTGGAACGCTACCTGCACGGCTTATCCAATCAAAACGACCCCAATACCCAGTTTTTTGCGCGTGCCGACAACCTGCGCGACTGGCTGAAAATCGTGGCCATCCGGCTGGGCAGCCTGTCGCAACGGCTCAGCGCCAGCGTGGGGCAAGAACGCATCAACACCAATCTTGCGGGGGACATCGCGGCGGAAGGGTCCACTCGGGAGGCGGACCAGATCACGGTCAAGACGCCGTGGCTGGAAATCGACAACGTCTTTTACGAAGCCCGCGGCACCTGCTGGGCGCTGATCCACCTGTTGCGCGCCATCGAGATCGATTTTCAACCCGTGTTGCAGAAGAAAAACGCCGTACGTAGCCTGCAGCAGATCATCCGTGAACTGGAAGCCACCCAGCGCAGAGTCTGGAGTCCGTACGTGCTCAACGGCTCGGATTTCGGCATCTTCGCCAACTATTCGCTCGTGATGTCGTCCTACGTCTCCAGGGCCAACGCGGCCATCATCGACCTGCGGGATCTACTGGCGCAGGGGTGAGCGTGGCAAATCTCATTCTGCCTGCGTTTTCACTCAATTTCTCTTTGACAAAGTCGAAATAATTTCTAACTTTAA
>CAYQOI010000268.1:0-5520 GCA_964419085.1 uncultured Cytophagia bacterium
GGGCAAAAAATCGAAATCTGCTCTCCTCAGAACAACGCTACAACACGGTCCGGGACAGGCTCGACGACCTTTTCCCCCAAACAGTGAACTCCGGTCCTCTTCACCATTCCCTTTTCCCCATTCACTACCCCCCCTTTCACCCCGTGACAATCGCTTTTACCAGCTTCAAATACGCGTCATCACAGACCACCGGTTCGGCCGCGAAGGCGGTGAGATAAACATAGCGCAGACACTGCAGCTTGGAATCCGACCCCGTGCTCTCTTTCTGATGCAGCCCCTCCCGCAGCAGATGCACCGCACAGTACAACAACGCCATCTCATCCACCACGGTCTTGATCTGCAGGCTCTGGAGCGCGGGCGAAGCGGCCTTGAGCGTCTGAACATCTTGTTTCAGCGCGGCCAGCTTGCGCTCCAGCGGCTGCACGAGCGCTTCTTCCGCTTTCAATCCCGCGAGCTGCTCTTCGAGGTGTCCCACGAAAATCTCGTCGACGCGGTATTTGTGCATATCCCGCAGGATCTGCATACGCAGGGTGTTGTGGGTGCCCTCCCAGTTTTCGAAGACGATGCTGTCCCGCAAAAGGCGCGGCAGCGACGAAAAACTCTCGATAGCGCCGTTCCCGCCCAGCGTGTCGATGGCATGGTGAACGTGGTCGACGGTCCAGAGCGCGGAGAGGTATTTGTTCAAATTGGCCAGCAGCCGCAGCAGCAAGGCGGTCTCCGGCCCGGCCAGCTCACCGCAGTCGTACCGGTCCTGCAGACGGGTCATGGCCATGATGGAGGCCAGCAGCGCACTGTTTTCCGCTTTGATGCGCGCGAGATTCTCCTGCACCAACGGATAGTCGAGGATAGGCTGGCCAAACGCGACCCGGTGCCGCGCGTACTCCAGCGCGATCTGATACGCGCGCCTTCCGGCTCCCAGCGTGGCAAAGGTGTTGTAGATGCGGGAGAGATGCAGCACATTCTCCATCAGCATTTTGAACCCATCCTGCACCTTGCCCATGGGAAAGGCCAGCGCGCCGTGAAAATCCATCTCGCCGGAGGCCATGGTGCGCGTGCCGATCTTTTCCTTCAAGCGCCGGATGGTGTAGCGATTTCTCTGTCCGTCTTCCAACCTGGCCGGGACAAGAAACAACCCGAGTCCTTTGGTGCCCGCGACCGCCTCATCGTACCTCGCGGTCATCAGAATCAAGTCCGCATCTGCATTGGAGCAGAACCACTTCTCGCCCCACACGCGCCACGTTCCGTCGGCTTCGCGACGGGCGAGCGTGGCGTTGCTTCCCACGTCGGAGCCGCCCTGCACCTCGGTGACGAACTGCGCGGCGGTGAAGTTGGTCTCGAAGCACGGGTCGGTCAGTTTTTCCAGAAACCGCGTCTTACCGGGAAAATCCGGCACCTTCCTCAGGACGCGCAGCAGACCGGCCGTGCACGCGACCGGACAGTTGTGTCCGGCTTCCCCCGCGTGGCTGCTGAGAAAGAAGAAGGCCAGGCTCTCCAGCATGCCGCCCGGGCGGGCGATTCTCTCCATCATCCGGCTGCCGTAGATGATGTTGCCGGCCTGTACATACGCCGGATGGTGCACCACCGCGTCGCAACGTTCACCGACTCCCGTGTACGGCTCGAGCCGGGGATGGTTGAAACGAAAGTCGTTCTCTGCCACCAACGGCTCCAACTCCCGGGCGACTTGTTCACCAAAAGCCACCAGCTCGGGGTGAAGCCGCTCCGCGTCGGTGTCAAAGTAAAAGCGCACCGAGTGCTGGAAATCGGGGTTGCGGGTGTAGACGTTTTCCCGCAGGGCAGATTGCCACGCTTTCATGGCCTCTCGACCCCGCGCATGGCCTTCCCGCGTCACCGCGGTGAGCGGGTAACGGGCCACATCATGCTTACTGGTTTTGGACATGGTAAATTCCCTGCTTGCTGATTCTCAAATCACAAACATCCGTTCTACGGCTAGCTGCTCGTCACTTCGCGCCCGAAGGGTGTCAAGGCCAAAGCCGCTAACTTGATGTGTTGTTTGGCAAACGGGATGCCGATGATGGTCAGAGCCAGAATCACCGCGAAGATGAGATGGGACAGCGAGATCCAGATGCCGCCGACCAAAATCCACAGCACGTTCATAAAGGTCGCCAGGCATCCCGTCGCGGAATCCTTGTGCACGATTTCCTTTCCGAATGGAACCAGGCCCAGCATCGACAATTTCATGCACTGCAACCCGAATGGAATCCCGATGACGGTCAAGCACAAAAATACCCCTCCCAGCAGATATTCGAAAAAGATGAAAAGCCCACCGCCCAGGACAATCCAGAGAATGTTTCCGAAAACGCTCATTTCCTCCCTCGTCGATGCATGCCGGTTGCAGAAAGCAAAAGCCGCCGCTCCGTACTCCAAACAAAAAACGCGTCTCAAAAGACACAAGGAAGTTAATCGGCGTGGGACGGAAATGCAAGCAAAAATCCCGGAGCAGCGTATCTCACCCCAGCGGACTGAAAATCCCGCGGACAAACCTTGAATCTGTCCGGCAAAATGTTAAATTCAGAAAAATGACTCGGCACCGGGGTCGCTTCCTCGCAGTGCCGGCACCGGATGATCTTCCAACAAGCCGTTCCAAAACATGCCGTTCACACTCTACACCAGCAATCGTCTGGAAATCTTGTCCCAGCAGCTCGCGACCGTGCTGCGGCAGCCCGTTGGCGGAGCCCTGGAGCCGGAAGTGGTGGTGGTGCAGAGTCGCGGCATGGAGCGCTGGATTTCCCTGGAGCTGGCGCGACAATTGGGCATCAGCGCGAATGTGCTGTTTCCCTTCCCCAACGCGTTCGTGCAGGACATCGCTCGCCGCATCCTCGGCGAGACCGCAGCCCCGGGCTCGTCCGCAGGCGGCGGCCAGCCGGACACAGAGGTCGACCCGGCCATCTTCGAGCCGAGAATTCTCACCTGGCGCATCGTGAAGATGTTGCCCGACCTCCTGTCCCGCCCGGCATTCGTCCAGCTTCGCACTTACCTTCAGGAGCCGGGCCGCGATCTCAAACGCCTGCAGCTTGCCAACCGCATCGCGGATCTGTTCGACCAGTACCTGCTCTACCGTCCCGAAATGATTTTCGCCTGGGAACGGGGCAAGGAGGACCATTGGCAGGCGCAGCTCTGGCGCGAGATCGCGCGGGGTGCAGAAACGTTGCACCGGGCCGCGCTGGGCAAGCGATTGGTGGACGCGTTGAAAACCGCAACCCGGCCCGACCTGCCCCGCAGGATCAACGTGTTCGGCATCTCTTCCTTGCCGGAATTCCATCTCGCGGTGTTCGACGCGCTGGCGCGACACGTCCAGGTGAATTTCTTTCTCATGAATCCGTGTCAAGAGTACTGGGGCGACATCCTCTCCAAAAAGGAGAAACGGCGGGCGGCGCGCGGGCAGCTTTCCATGGATTTTTCCGAATCCTATCTGCAGGAAGGCAACCCGCTCCTGAGCTCTTTGGCTGAATTGGGCCGGGATTTCTTCGAACTGCTGGAAGGCTTCGATTACCAGCAGGCGACCGCGTTTCATGAGCCGGAAGAGACCTCGCTGCTTGGCTGCGTCCAGGCCGACATCCTGCATTTGCGCAATCGTGCAAAAGACGGCCAGCCGAAACAGGAGATTCCCGCCGATGACCGTTCCATCCAGATCCACGCCTGCCACAGCGCGCGGCGGGAAATCGAGGTGCTCTACGACCACTTGTTGCATCTGTTTCAGACCCGCGGCGACCTCAAGCCCGGCGACATCCTGGTGATGATGCCGGATGTGGAGCCGTACGTGCCCTTCATCCAGGCGGTTTTCGACCTGCCTCCTGACGATCCCAGGCGGATTCCCTACAGCATCGCAGACCGAAGCTACGGACGGGAAAACGAGCTCATCGAAACGTTTTTTGCCATCTTGAATCTCCCCAACAGCCGCTTCATCCCCGCGGCGGTGTTGGCCATTCTGGAATCCCCTGCGGTGCGACAAAAATTCAGCCTTTCCGAGCAGAACCTGGACCTCATCCGGGAGTGGGTGAAAAAGACCCGCGTGCGCTGGGGCCGAGACGCGCAAGATCGACAGCGTCTCGGGCTCCCCGCATTCGAGCAAAACACCTGGCGCGCCGCGCTCCGGCGTCTCTTGTTGGGCTACGCGCTGCCGTCCCCGCAGGGCGCGCTGTTCGAGAACTCCATCCTGCCGTTCGACGAAGTCGAGGGCGCGCAGGCGGAAACGCTGGGCAACCTGGCGGAATTCATCGACCGGCTTTTCCAGGCGGTGTCCGCGTTGGAAGAACCGCGACCTCTCTCCGGCTGGCAACGGATACTCAGCGGCGTGCTGGAGAATCTCTTCGACGTCAACACGCAGACGGTGACGCAGGTTCAGGTGCTCCAGCGGGCCTTTGCGGAGATGGAGGAAATCGTGCACCTCTCCGGCTTCGACGAGCCCATCGGGTTGCCGGTGGTCAAACATCATCTGCACAGCAAGCTCAGCCGTGAGGGGCACGGCTTCGGTTTCCTCACCGGCGGCGTCACCTTTTGCTCCATGCTGCCCATGCGCAGCATCCCCGCACGGGTGGTGTGTCTGCTGGGAATGAACAACGACGCGTACCCGCGCAGCAACCAGCAGCTCGGCTTCGACCTCATCGCGCAACACCCACGCAAGGGAGACCGTTCCAGGCGCAAAGACGATCGCTACCTCTTCCTGGAAGCCATCCTGTCCGCGCGGGAAATGCTGTTCATCAGCTACGTGGGGCAGAGCATCAAAGACAACTCGAGCATCCCTCCGTCGGTGGTGGTGAGCGAACTGCTGGACTACCTGGAAAGCAATTTCAGCCTGCCGAAAGGAGAGCTCAAGACGCATCTGGTTACAACACACCGTCTTCAGGCGTTCAGTCCGGCCTACTTCAACGGCGACGACAAGCTTTTCAGCTACTCCAGGGAAAACCTGGAAGCCGCGAAACGTCTGCTGTCGCCGCGGAAAGCCCCGCCGGCTTTCCTCTCGGCCGCGGGGCTACCTGAACCGGACCCTGAGTTCAGAACCGTGCACATCGAGGACCTCTACCGATTCTTCCGCAATCCCGCGCGCTACCTCCTAAACCGGCGTCTGGGCATCTATTTGCCGGAAGAGACCGAAATCCTGGAGGAGAAGGAACCTTTCACGCTCGCAGGGCTGGAACAGTACAAGCTCGCGGAACAGTTGCTGGAAAGACGCCTGGCGGGCGAGGACACGGAAGAGTTGCGCAAGGCCGCGGATTCGGCCGGCTTGCTGCCGTACGGCGACATCGGCAAGTACGAGTTCGACCGTCTCGACACCAAAATCGACCACTTCGTTCGCAAAACCGGCGCCCTGGTGGGCGCAAGTCCACTGCCGCCGTTGGAACTCGACCGGCCTCTGGGCGACTTCCGTCTGGTGGGGAAGCTCGAAAACCGGACCGAACAGGGGCTGTTGTTTTACCGCTACGCGCGGGTGCAGGCAAAGGACCACCTGCGGGCCTGGCTTTACCACCTGGCTCTCAACCTGCTGAACCCGGACGACTGCAG
>CAYQOI010000269.1:0-5508 GCA_964419085.1 uncultured Cytophagia bacterium
GTTGAACCAGCCGGTCGATGAGCTCGCTGTAGGCCACACCGCTCACTTCCCACAACTTCGGGTACATGCTGATCCGGGTGAACCCGGGGATGGTGTTGAGTTCGTTGACGAACAGCCGTTCGTCCTCGGTGAGAAACAGGTCCACCCGCGCCATGCCCTCGCAGCAAAGGGTCTTAAACGTCCGGACCGCTAACTCCTGCACCCTTGCCACAAGCGGCTCCGGCAGCTCCGCGGGAATCTTCAGCTCCGCGCCATGTTCGTCGAGGTACTTGAACTCAAAGGAGTAGAAGTCGTGGTGCGGAACGATCTCGCCCGGCAGCGACGCGATGGGCTCCTCGTTCCCCAGTATCGAGCATTCGATCTCCCGCCCCGGGATGAATTCTTCCACGATGATCTTGGTGTCGTAGCGGAAGGCGTCCTCCACCGCGGCCCGGAATTGGCTTGCGGATGCGACCTTGTGAATGCCCACCGAGGAGCCCAGGTTGGCGGGCTTGATAAAAAGCGGCGTGTCGAGCTCCTGCGCCAGCTCCTGGAACGAGACGTGCCGGGACTCGCCGCGATGCAGCACCCGGAACCGTGCGGTGGGCAGGTTCGCCTCTCGCAGCAGCCGTTTCATCACATCTTTGTCCATGCCCACCGCGGACCCCAGCACGCCCGCGCCCACAAACGGTACGCCCGCCAATTTCAGCAGACCCTGCACCGTGCCGTCTTCGCCAAAGGTGCCGTGCAAGACCGGGAAAACCACGTCCACGCTGCCCACCGAGCTCCCGTCGCGCAGACTGACCAGCTCGGGACGCCCGGACTTGCCGGTGACCAGCGCCACGTTGACGTCGGAGTTGTGCAGCGCGATGCGTTTGGGGTCGTCCGCGTGGCGGAGATAGTCGGACACGTCGTTGAGGCGCCACCGGCCCTGCTTGTCGATGCCGATGAGCACCACCTCGTACTTGCGGGTGTCGATGGCTTCGACCACGTTTTTGGCGGACTGCAACGACACCTCGTGTTCGGCCGACTTGCCGCCGAACAGGATCGCGACGCGGGTTTTCTTACTCTGTTTCATCGAATTCTCAGCTCGCTCAGCCCCGGAAAATCACGCTCTCGCGCAAGAACAGTTTCGAGGACAGGAGGAGGCTGCACGCGGCCAGGATGATGAGCGACGCGTACACTTCCGCAAGAAGCCCCGTGGTGATGGTTCCCGCGATGATTTCCTTGGTGGCCAAAGAGACGTTGAGAATGGGAATCAGCGCGGTCTGGACGTTCAAGGTGATTCCGGGAATCAGCCCGATGGCCACCGGCAGGATGACCACGATGTTGAACGGCGTGATGATGCTCTGCGCCTCTTTGAACGACTTTGCGAACATCGAGAGCGACAGGAGAATGCCGGCAAAGAACATCGTCAGCGGCAGAAGCAGCGTCAGCAGCATCACGATGGATTTGGTTTCCAGCAGCCCGGAGATGACCTGCATGATCTCGGGCGGGATGTGGGCGGCCTGCCGAATCCCCATATACAAGCCGAAAATCGCGACCAGGGCCGAGCCCACTCCGGTGAGCACCACGACCCCGAATTTGCCCAACAAGATCTGCAGGCGGCTCACCGGTGCGGTGAGGAGCGTCTCCAGCGTCCCGCGCTCCTTCTCGCCCGCAGCGAGGTCGATGGCCGGGTACATGCTGCCCACGAAGCAGAAAATCACGAAAATGTAGGGCAGGAAGCCACCGATGGCTTTCCCGAATTTCTCCTTGGTGGTCGCGACATCCACTTCCACCAGGTTGACCGCCTCGACCACCGAGCGCTTCAGCTTCAGCGCCTCGAAGCGGTCGGCCAGAAGCTGGTCCTCGAACTCGTCCGCCAGGTCCTTCAGGCGTCGCCTGGTGATATCCTGATCGTCGGTGGACTTGTAGTACAATTTGACCCGGCCGGCGTGCAGACTGGCCACCTGCTCGCTGAACCGTTTGGAGAACACGAACGCGGCGTCGAGGCTGTCCCGCTGGATCAACCCGCGCACGCTGTCCGGGTCAACGCCTTTCACCAGGCGCATGTCGTCATGGCTCGCCACCAGGTCGGCAAAGGTGGTGGGATTGCCGTTGAGGATGACCGCCACCTTGAGTTTCTTTTCCTTGGCTTTCTTTTCTTGAGAGATCGCGATCTTGGCGGTGATATTGATGACAAATGGAAAAACGAGCAAAGGTATCACGATCATGGCGATGATGGTGCGCCGATCGCGCATCGTGTCGATGAGCTCTTTCCGAAAAATCGTGATCAGACTGGCCATTTATCCCTCCTCGACTAAACGGATGAATTCATCTTCCAGAGATTTGGTTTGCATGTTCTCCACAAACGCCTTGTAGCTTCCGCTGTACAGCAACCTGCCCTCGTGGATGATCGCCAGGTCGTCGCTGAGCAGACTGACCTCGCCCATGATGTGGGTGGAAAAAATCACGGTCTTGCCTCTGGCGCGGAAGTCGCGCACGAGCTCGATAATGCTGCGCGCGGTGATCACATCCAGGCCCGCGGTGGGTTCATCGAAAACCACGACCTCGGGATCATGGATAATGGTGCGTGCGATGGAAACCTTCTGCTTCATTCCGCTGGAAAGCTTGGCGATGCGCCGATTGGCGAAGTCGTGCATCTCCAGGCGGTCGTAGATCTCATCTCTGCGCTTCTTGAACGTCTCCGCATCCACCCGGTGCAAGTCGGCATAGTATTTGATCAACTCGTTGGGCGTGAGGCGGTCATACAGTCCGGTGGTGCCGGTGAGAAAACCCAGACGCCGCCGCACCTCGATGGGCGACTGCTGCGTGTCAAAGCCTGCGACGTTGATGGAGCCTGCGGTGGGTTTGAGCATGGTCGCGATCATGCGCAGCGTCGTGGTCTTGCCCGCACCGTTGGGACCCAGAAGCGAAAAGACACGGCCGGGCTGGCAGGTAAAACTGATCCCGGCAACCGCCTCGATGGTCCCGTTTCGGTTGCTTCCGGCTAACTCCTTTTTCTGTTGTCTGGTGAGTTTGTACACCTTGCGCAAATCTCGAACTTCGATCATCTTCCGTTCTTCCCCTCCAGTTTTTTGGTCTGTTTTACTCCTTTTGTTGAATTGTGTTGCTCTGAATTATTCACAAATCGAGACTGCTAACTTTCTTGTGACGTCATTCAGACTCAATACCCACAACAGCGACACTTATTCGCCACGAACCTGCGCTGCCCCCCGGAAAACGGTCCCGCGCCGAACGAGATTCTCGCAAACCTTGTCCCCCCTTTCCGTGACTGCAGGGAACGCCCTATTTTGCCACCACAGGTCCCTTGCCGTGTCTCCTCCCCAGATAGGTGTTGAACCACGCGATGATGCGCTCCCCGATGTCCACCACCACCTTGGGTTCCCGCGGGCCGTGGGGCATGCGCGGGTAGACCACCATTTCCACGGGGCAGTTCTGCCGCTTGAGCGCGTTGTAGAATTCCAGACCCTGTGACAGCGGCACCCGGCGATCTTCTTCGCCGTGCAGGATCAGCGTCGGCGTGTTGACGCCCTTCACGTGAAACATGGCGGAGTGTTTCATGTACGTTTCCAACCGGTCCCAGGGCTCGCCGCCGAAGTAGTCCGGCAAAAAGCTGGGAATGTCCGACGTTCCGGTGAAGCTCATCAGATTGGTGACGCCCGCGCCCACACTCGCGGCCTTGAAGCGGTTGGATTTGGTGACGATGAACGAGGTCATGTAGCCGCCGTAGCTCCACCCCATCACGCACAGGCTGTCCGGGTGCGCGACATTCAATCCGATCACTTTGCTGATTCCGGCCATCAGGTCGTCGTAATCGCCGAACCCCCAATCGTTGTAGTTGGCAAAACGAAACGCCTTGCCGTAGCCGCTGCTCCCCCGCGGGTTCGGGCGGAGAACCGCGTACCCCTCCTGCGCCAACGCCTGAATGGGATAGACGGAACCGCGACCGGTGAAATTCTGGCGGTACACCCCTGCGGGCCCCCCGTGGATGACCAGAATCAGCGGGTAAAGCCTGTCCAGGTCGTAATCGATAGGATAAGTCAGCAGCCCCTCCACGGGGAGGCCGTCTTTGGAGGTCCAGGTCACCACCTCGGTCTTCCCCATGCGCAGCCTGGGGTAGCCGGCGTGAACGGAGCTGAGCCGCGTGGGCTTGAATCTCGCTGCCGGGGACACGTAGACCTCTGAAGGCGTGTCGGTGGTCTCGTAGACCATGGCCAGGGTTTTCCCGTTCCGGCTCAGGCTGAAGCTGCCGAATGTGCCGTCGCCGGTGGTGACGGCCTGGTAGGGGGCGCCGGAAATCGGCAAGCGGAAGAGGCGCTGCGACGTGCGTTGCGTCTCCACGTAGTAAATGAATTTGCTGCCCGAGGACCAGGCGAGCGGATGCGGATGCTGGTCGAAAGTCTGCGCCAGCTTTTTGGGTTCGCCCCCCTTTGTAGATAGAATGTAGAGGTCGCTGGCAAAGGCCCATTTCACCTCGCCGCCGTCGGAGACAAAAGCCAGCCACCGCCCGTCGGGCGAATAGAGCGGGTCGCTGTCCGATCCCGGCCAGGCGACCAGCGAGGTGACCGCGCCGCTGTCGGCCGGCACCGCGGAGAGGTCACTCGTGGGCCAATAGTCCAACCCCGGCGCCTTCTGGTGCGTGAAGGCGATGGTCCGGCCATCTGGAGACCAATCAAACTCGGTGACGTGAAAGTCGCCCGTGGTCAGGCGCCGGACTGCTCCCCCCTTCGTCCCGGCTTCTCCCACCGTGACGGTGTAGAGGTGCGCGTACTTGAAGTTGTGGTCCAGCACACGCCAGTCCCGCTTCTCCTTTTTGTCTTTTTCTTCCTGTTCGGTGAGCGGGTCTCGCATGGTGAACGCGATGCGCGTGCCGTCGGGCGACCACGCGAACGCGCGGACGTCCGACTTCACAGCGGTGAGCTGAAAGGCCTCGCCCCCTGCCAGGGGCAAAAGCCAGATCTGAGTCTTCTTCCTGTCGCCGCGTTTTGACAGGAAGGCCAGGTACTCGCCGTCGGGCGAGAAGGCCGGGTCTGTGCAGGAGGTCTCCCCGCGGGTCAGTTGCATCTGCTGTCTGCCGTCGCGGGAGGCGAGCCAGATGTGCGTGAGATAATCGGAGTGCTCCCCCTCCATGCGAGGCCGGGTGACGGTGTACGCCACCCACCGGCCGTCAGGCGAAACCGCGGTCTGCCGGATCCGCTGGTACTGAACCATCAAGCCGGGAGTCCAGCGCGTGGCGGTCTCTTGTGCGATTGCTCCCCACGCTGTCCCGAAAAGGCATACCGCGATCCCCCAACGGAAAACCGAATTTCTCCATTTCCAGTTCATCGTCCCTCCAGGTTTGGTCTGATCTCGCGTCCGGGCAAGGTTCCCCCGCGACCGGAAAAGTCCGGGGTCGCGCGAGGGCCGGAGTCTCTTAATTGGTGGATTGGACCTCGCTCTCTTCGTAGCGCCCACCCAGGTGTTTGGCCAGGAACTTCTCTGCTGCCGCGTAAAACTTCAACCGGTTTTGCGGTTTGGCAAACC
>CAYQOI010000270.1:0-5506 GCA_964419085.1 uncultured Cytophagia bacterium
CACCGGAGCGCGACGCCTCCACCCCGCCTGACCCGCGAGAAATCGAACCTAACCCAACGGCCAAGGACGTCGCGCCGGACTCCCGCTTCGACATCAAAAAGGCCACCCCGCCCGACCTTCTCAAGACCACCAAGGAATTCTGGTCGCAGATTTTCGGCACGCTTGTGGCCACCCTCGGTTGTTTCTACCTGAAATTCTCCATTTTCGTTTTCATCACGTGGCTGAAAGACCGGTCGGTCCCCATCGACACCATTCAACCCGAGTTCTGGGAGTACATTTTCACCGGCATCATCATCGGCGCGGGCAGCAAGCCGGTGCATTTCCTGATGGATTTTCTCATCCAGCGGAAACTGCGGGTCGCGCGGCAGCAGCCGGTCGCGGAGGCCGCTCCTGCCGGCGGCGCGGCAGGGGGAGTTCTGGCTCCGTTACCCGCCCCGCAACCCGCCAAGCCCTGTACCACGCTTCCCAAGACCATCGAGGAGATCGTGGGATTCACCTATGACGGCGGCGACCGGCCGGAGCGTCTGGAGAATACCCACCTGTTCAAAAAGGCCATCGATCTCATCGTGTTCCACCACACCGCGATGCACGCGGACTCGCCTTTCGAGGAAGTGGTGCGGGAATTCGACCGCAAAGGCTGGCTCACCGGCTACAACTGCGTCGTGCTCAAAGACGGGACCATCCGCGTGCTGTGCCGCTGGGACCGCTTCGGCAACCACGTGCGCGGATACAACAACCATTCTCTGGGCGTGGCGCTGCACGGCAATTTCGAGACCAACCCGCGGGTGCCGTTTTCCAACCACGACGGCAGGTACGGGATGCTACACCCGACCATGCCCCAGGTGGATGCCGCGGCCCGCGTGGCCGCGCTGTGGGCCTTGATGCATAAAATAGAGGTCAAATTTCCGCCCAGGGACGCGGCCGATTTCGACAAAGGCGTCGTGCCGCACAACCATCTGGCGCAAAAGGCCTGCCCGGGCAACAATTTTCCTTACCAAACCTTTCGGGGATTGGTGACTAAGTACACCGACAAATGGCGGGCGGACAAAGAATTCAAGTCTGCACTGGAAGATTTTATGGCCATGCCAAGGGTCATGCCCATACTCACGACCTAGGAGGAGTACATGGAAAACATCGAAGTCATCACCAAAATCACGTTCTGCTTTTTCATCTATCTGATTCTCGCGATCTTTGTGGAGCGCTTCGTGGAAGTCCTGGTGAGCATCTACAATTACATCGAATTGAAGCGCAACTTTTCAGGCTTCTGGAACAAAAAAGCAGAAGCCTACCGCGCGCGTTTCGACCGTCTCTTCGGTTTTCAGAGCGGCAAGACGCCCCGGCGGAACAAGATTCTGTCCTGGATCATCTGGAGGGCTATTGCGGAGAAACCCTACCCCGGCGGCAAAGAAGTGGTTTCCGCCGACCAAATCCGCCACTCTTACTTGCAGGTGGGCACGCGCAGCCTGGCATTTCTTATCTCGCTGGGTCTGGTCATCGCCATCAAGGTGCAGCTCGACCTGGATTTCCTTTCCATCATCGCCAGCCTGTTCAAAGATGTGACGCTCATCGGCGTCATCGCCAACAGCGCCGTTATTTCGGTCCTGTTCTCCGCGGCCGCGCTCTCCATCGGCTCGGAGCCGCTGCACCGTCTCATTTCCAGCCTGGAAGATTTCGCCAAACGCAGACGGAATCCCGCAACCCCACAAGCACAAGGAGGCGGCCATGCTTAGCCTGTTTCGATTCATCCGGGACTACGGCGAATACGCCACCTTTTTCGTCCTCTTCGCCGTGGTGATCTTCTTTTTCCTCAAAGAGTTCAAGCTGACCAGCAAGAATTCCTGGGCCGTACTCCTCAGCCTCACCGGCCTGGGCGCGCTGGTCGCGTTTCAGGCGTGGCGACGGAAAAGACTGCTGCAGGAGTTGCAGCGCCGCGAAAACGCGCTGAAAAAGATCGAAAAGCGCTACCAGGAGCTCAAAGACCAGCACAAGCTCACGGAAGAGGCTTATCTCAGATCAAAAGCGGAGCTGGAGCGCGCGAAGGTGGATGCCGGTCTCGCGATCCTCAAAGCCGACGAAGAGCACGCGAGAAAAGCCGAGGAGATCGAACGGGAGTTTGAAAACAAATCGGCCGAAGAACTGCTCGCGGAAATCAGAGCCATCATGGCTGGAAACTGAGGGGGGGAACCGATGAAAAAAACGCTACTCTTTCTGGCGGGACTTGCGCTGGCCTTTGGTGCGTTGCCGGCCGAGGCTCAGGAACTGGTCTTGCTGCGGGGGAATGAACGCCTCCCGCTCACCCGGGTGGACACCACATCGTGGAGCGTGGAGTTAGACGGCGAACTCTATCTGCTGCTGCCCAAGGAAGTCGTGCAAACACTGACCAAAAAGATCCGGTTGCTGCAAAATGACGTGGAGCGCTACACCCGGATCCTGGCGGCCAAGGACTCGCTGCTGGCGGCGTTCGGCGATTTCCAATCCAAAGCCGAAAAACACATCGAAACGCAAGAGGAGCTCATCAGCACCGCGGACAGTCTGTACACCGGCTACAAATCGCTCTACAAAGACCTGAAGCGCCTTGCCGGTCTGTCCACCATCTGGCTCAGCGCAGGCGTGGGCCTCGTCGACCCGCCGGGCGGGAGCTGGCGCCCCGTGGGCTCGCTGGGCCTGGGATTCAACAACTGGACCGCGAGCTTCGAATTCGGCAAATCGTACCGCGGCATCTCCATGCGAGGCCGCTTGCCGCTGTTCTGATCAGTTCGGCTCTGCCGCGCGGGCCATGCGCTGGTGTTCGGCCGGCCGGCTTTTGGCCATGCCCTTGCGCGCGAGCGGCTCGTACACCCACCGCGGCAGCGCGCGCACCAACCGAAACAACAGATTCATCCGCCACGGGTAGATGACCACTCGCCTTTTCTTCGCCACGGCTTTGATCATGATCTGCGCGGCCTGCTCGGGAGTGAGCAGCCAGAAGCGGTTGGGGTTGCCCTGGTTGATGGGCGTGTCCACAAAGCCCGGGTGGATGGTGGTGAACTGAATGGCCGGCAGTTCCACCGCCAGACTCTCCAGAAAATAGTCCAGCGCCACCTTCGAGAAGCTGTAGACCCCGCGGCTGGGCAAGCCCCGCATGGACGCGGCAGAGCCGATGCCCACGATGGTGCCGGACTTCCGCGGCACCATGATCTCCAGACACGCGCGGATGGTGTAGATGGCACCGTTCAGATTCGTGTCGATGAGGTCGGCGTACCCCTGCCAGTCCCAATCCTCAAAGGAAGAATTCAGGCTGATGCCGCTGTTGACCCAACCCACATCCAGCCCGCCCGCTTCTTTGTGGAACGCGTTCACTGCGGCGTAGACCTGTTCGCGGTCGCGGACGTCGCACGCCTGACAAAAGAACGTGCTGCCGCTGTCTTTGAGCTGCTCCGCCAACTCCTGCATCTTTTCCAGCCTGCGGCTCAGCAAGCCGAGGCGGACGCCGAACGGAGCCAGCGCGGCCGCCACGGCCCGTCCCAACCCGGAGGACGCGCCGGTAATCAAAACCGATTTGCCTTGCCAGTAGTCTCGCACATGTGCGGTCATCTCTTTGCCTCCTTCCTGTCAAATGTCGACAAACAACTTAATAATCTCGCAGTAAGAATCAACCAAAACCGCGCAGCCCTGCAACTGCGGCAGCAAATCGTTCCCGGCGGTTCGCATCGGCTTTTCCCTGGTCTCTCACAAAAAGGGGTTGAAAACCGCGATGAAAAGTGCTTAATTGGGGAGCACGCAAGAATCAGAACAAGACTCGGGAAACCTGGACTCTGCGGAAGTCATGAAACTCAGCATCGTGCTTTCCACACAACCGGCCTCCTTTTCGGCCCTGGCGTACAAAGGGGAGCTGGAACGCAACCTCGCCAAGATCGCGGAACTGGGCTACGACGGCGTGGAGCTGGCCGTACGTGACCCGCGCCTGCTGGATGTGGCGGAGTTGCAGAAAAAGCTGGCCGCGCACGGTTTGCAAGTGCCGGCCATCGGGACGGGTCAGGCGTACGGCGAAGAGGGGTTGTCGTTTAGCCATCCCGATCCGCATATCCGAGACCAGGCGGTGGAACGGATTCAGCATCAGATCGACCTGGCTGCGCACTTCGACGCGGTGGTGATTTTGGGACTGATCCGCGGCCGGGCTGCAGAGGCCGGCGTCGAGCCGGAACAGGCGTACACCTGGATGGTGGAGGCGATCCGCAACTGCGCAGAGTACGCGGACACTAAAAACGTCCGCCTGGCGCTGGAACCCATCAACCGTTACGAGACCGACCTCATCAACACGGTGGCTCAGGGTCTCGCGTTGGTGGAGGACGTGGGGTCCCAGCGCTTCGGCCTGCTTTTGGACACGTTTCACATGAACATCGAAGAGGCTTCGATGGAGCAGAGTATCGCCGCGGCGGCTGACCGCATCTTCCACTTCCACGTCGCGGACTCCAACCGCTGGCACCCCGGTGCCGGTCATCTGGACTTCGGGCGAATCGTCGCGGCGCTGCAGGGAGCCGGCTACCAGGGCTTTCTCTCCGCGGAAATCCTGCCGCAGCCGGACCCGGACACCGCGGCCCGCAAGGCGCTGGAACAGATGCGCGCCATTCTCGCTTAGCGCGGCTTTTTTCTTGACAAATTCGTGGGGGTTTGCCTTATTTATTTAGAACAGAGCGTCTCCCGCCTGAACAGTCCGAGGGAAGCGACAGAACTCCCGCTCCTCCTTTCTTGTGCCCGTGAAGAAAAGGAAAGCAGCATGTGGAACCATAATCGATGGATTTGTTTTAAATAGCAGAGGCAAAAGAGTGTTTTGAAAATGAGCGTACGAGAACAAATCCACCAAGTAGCGCATATCATCAAAAAAAAGTTTCCGGTGAAAAGAATCATTCTTTTCGGTTCGCGAGCGTACGGTCATTCCGACAGCGCAAGCGATATCGATTTGTGTGTGATCGCCGACCTTGAAAACAAGAGAAAAATAGACGTGGCCAGGGCCATCAGGCGGGAAGTAGGCCCTGGATTGTGGTATGCTCTGGATATCCTGGTCTACGACGAGGAAGAATTTGCCGACCGAGCCTGTCTCAAAACAACGCTGGAATACAAGATTCTGACAGAAGGCGAGACACTCTATGGACAATAAGGATATTGCCAACGAATGGTTTGCCGTGGCTGATACCGACCTCGCCTCAGCCCGGTTTTCGCAAAAGATGAGGCCAATGCCTTGTGAAATTATCTGTTAGCCTGAATTGTTCACCAGTTGCATCTAAGATTAGAAATGATTAAGTCGTGTCATTCCGGCTCCGCCAGTAGGCGGATGCCGGAATCTCTTACTACCAGGCATGGCGTGGAATGAGATTCCGGTATTTTTCACAATTCAGCTTCGCCGAATTGTGAAAAAACCGGAATGACATCCTAACATTATGTAATTTAGGAACCATAATTTATTAAAATGGCCCATGAGTGTCCGGTTGAGTTTTGAAAATGAGCGTTTGCCAATAACACCCCCCTT
>CAYQOI010000271.1:0-4000 GCA_964419085.1 uncultured Cytophagia bacterium
CGGGCGGCCAGCTCCCTTTGATCACCTACTTTTGCCCGTTTTGCAAACGACCTCTCGCCCGGCGGCCCACGTCCAGGGAAAGCTGCCCCACATGCAGAAGTCCGCTGGATCTGTCAAAACAAACGTGTGATGGGCATCAACGCCGAGCCGTGCCGCGCGTCAAGAAGGCCGGCAACCTCACCGTCTACACCACATGGCCGCAAAAGGGTTCTCCCGCCAGGCTGATAGACATTTCACCTGCGGGTGTGCGGTTCCGTTACTATCATTCTCTGACCCGGGGTCAAGTGATCAAGTTGACCTCTCCATATTTTCGTGCGATTGCGAAAGTGAAGAATTCTTTCCGTGTGAGAGGAGACGGCGAGGCATGGTACTCCATCGGCGCCTGCTTTGAAACCGTGTCCTTCACCGAAAATGCCGGAAATTTTTTTTCTTCCAAGGTGTGAGTTTGAAAGGTTTTGACATTCACCAACGAATAGTGTACATTTGCTCAGATGGCTGAAAAGAGCGAACAGGAGCGGCTGGCAAAAGCCCGGGAGTGCGTTTGTTTTAACCTGCGCAAGACCGCACGCGCGATTACGCAAGTCTACGACCGCGCGCTGAAACCCAGCGGGTTACGAGCGACACAGTTCTCAATTCTGGTGGTGGTGTCAAACTGCAGAAGTCTGACCATCTCTCGCCTTGCGCAGCAACTGGTGATGGACCGCACGACGCTCACCCGGAACCTGCGCCCCCTTCAGCGCCGGGGATTGTTGAAGGTAACCCGTGGAGAAGACAGGCGTGCCCGATTCGTTTCGCTCACCCAAGAAGGGGAACGCAACCTGCTGCGCGCGCTGCCGCTTTGGGAAGAAGCCCAGAGGCATTTCGAAAAGGGACTCGGGACCATGGATTTCTATCTGATGCGTTCCGCGCTGAGCAAAACCGTCGAGTTGTCCAACAAATCCGCTTTTTGACAAGCCGACCGCTATAGGCGAGCAGCTCGCCGGTTGCCTCACGCCTCGCTCACAAACATCTGCCCTGAAAAGAGAGGACGCCGAAAGCTGCATGAAACACGAGGGAAGGAAAACGGCCATGCCTTATGAATTCAAAACCACGCGCAAGATCGAATTCGCCGATACGGACCTGGCGGGCATCGTGCATTTCGCCCGCTTTTTTGTGTTCATGGAGACGGCCGAGCATGAGTTTTTGCGCTCGCTGGGTACAAGCGTCTCTACGGTTTTGGATGGCGACAAGATCGGTTGGCCGCGGTTGTCGGCTTCCTGCGAGTATCTGAGTCCGCTGAAGTTTGAAGACCTTGTGGAGATTCACCTGAAAGTGGTGCGCAAGGGCACCAAGTCGTTAACCTACTCCTTCGTTTTCACCCGCGACGGCGACCTCATCGCGCGCGGGCAGATGACCTCGGCGTGTTGCATCTGCAATCCCGGCGAGCCGCTCACCGCGATCCCCATTCCAAAGAGTCTGGCCGAGCAGATCGAGCAAGCGCCGGGCGACGAGTTGGCGTCGCGCTGAGCGCATTTCAACGCTGCGTGACACTCGCCTGCATGAGAAGCCAGGTCTCAGGATCGAGCACCACCGCGCTGGGTTCCTCCACCGCGATCTCCAAGGCTGCCTTCCTTTCGTGCATCTGCACGGTCTTGCGGCGCGCGCCGTCTTTTCCCTGAACCACCACCTCCAACGCCAATTGAAACGCCGGCCCGTGCTGAATCTGTCTGATGGTCAAGGACACATGCCGATTCTTTGGGCGGTACGTCCATTCGGCCTTGAGCACAGGGTAGCCGGGACGGTAGAGCCACTGCCGGAAAAACCAATCCAGGCGCTGCTTGGAGACCTCCTCCATCACCCGTTGAAAGTCGCGCGTCAGCGCGTTGCGATCCCGGTACCGGTCGTAGAATTGCCGGATTCCCTGCCAAAAATGTTCCTCACCCACCTGTTTGCGCAGCATGTGCAGCACCCAGGCACCCTTCTGGTAGGTGTTCACGTTCAGCAGCCGGTTCAGGTCGGTGATGGTGGTGTCGATGACCGCTGAGCCCGGGTGCTGCTGCGCCGCGCTGAAGATGCGCTCTCGGGCTCTTTTGAGCTGCTTGCGCATCTGTTCCGGTCCGGACGTCATTTCCGTGTAGATCCACGCAAAGTAGGTGGCGAACCCTTCGCTGAGCCAGATGTGGTGCCAGTCCGCTTCGGTGATGGAATCGCCGAACCACTGGTGCGCGATTTCATGTGCCAGAAGCGGCCGGTTGCTGCTGTCCCCGCGAACCGCGTTCTCCGCGTAAAAGATCGCGCTGGCATTCTCCATGCCGCCGTAGCGAGTGCGCGATTGCACGTTTGCAAGCTTCTCGTAAGGAAACGGGCCGATGCGTCGGGTGTAGAAATCGAGGATGGCCCCCGCCTGCGCGAAGTCGGCAAAGCCGGCCTCCCGGTCCTGCGGATAAACCCAGCTCTGAAGCGGCGTTTTCCCGTGAACGTCGAGGTACTGGACCGCAAAGCGGGCCACCCCGATGACCATCACCTTGGTGGGAATGGGGACAGACTCCCGCCAGTGGGTTTCCCTCCGGTCGCCCGGAAGGTCGCGCTCTTCCACGAGCCTGCCGTTGGCCACGGTCTGGTAGTGTGCCGGTGCGGTCACCACAAAATCACAGGTGGCTTTATCCGACGGATGGTCGACGGTGGGGAGCCAGTAGTGCGCGCGGTCGGGCCAGTTGTCGCCGAAAAACGTGCGGTCGCCAAATTTGTTGCGCGAGATGATGAGCCCGTCCGCGGGCCGGCCATGGTAGGAAATGGTGAAGACGCGGCTTTCCCCGGCCGTGGACGGCGTCGGCAGTGAAATCTGAAGCCGGGCGTGCTGTTGTTGGAATGGTAATTTAGCTTCCTGCCATCTGACCGCGGTGACAGACATGCCGGTGCTGTCCTCCGGGCCCTTCCCCACCAGGTCGAGAGCAAAACGGGTCACCCCGGCTTTAGGGAACTGGATGGTGACCTCGGCCTCGCCCTCGATTTCGTCGCTGCGGTCGAAGAGCTGCAGCCGAAACGTGTAATGCCGCACATCGATGTCGGGATTGCGAGGATAGGAATCGGCCCAAACCGGCGAACAGCCGAACGAGAGAATGCAGAGGCACGCGAACAGTCGTTTCATGCTAGCTCCTGAGTTTTGACACGATTTTAAGAAAAAAAAGAGTGGGTGTCAAGTAGGAGCCGGAAATCGGAGCAACGACAGCTTTACTTCTTGCGGCGGTAGTGGATGTTCCACACGTCCTGCCAGGTGTTGCCGCCGTCGGAGGAGCGCTGCCAGTCCCAATCGAAGGAGTCTTTCGCGATGTTCCGGAATACCATGCGCGACACGATGGTTTTGCCGTTCCGCTGGTAGGTCGGGGTTCTCAGCTCCATTTTTCCGTCTTTGAAGCCGCCGGTGAACAGAAGATAGCCGCCCTGGTTGTCCACCCAGGTCTGCTGCCATCTTTTTGTTCTGAGATTGTAGACCGAAACGCTGGTGCCGTTGAAGTTTCCCGCCGGGAAACGGAACTGTTCCTGCACGATGCAGTCGTCGAGAATTTTTGTCACGGTGTTGCTGCCGTGACCGAGTTGGCCTTTCTCGCCGCCCATCTGTTCTGCGGGCCAGGTGAGGTCCCAGCGCCCCACCCAGAAGTCGAACTGCTTGCCTTCGGGCGTGTCGCACGGCCTGACGCGGTTCTGGGCCACGCCCCCATTGGGGACGAAACACCAACATAACAGAACAAATGCAAAGATTGCCATTCGCCGAATAGACATATCTCCTCCGTCTCATTTGGGTGAGTGGTGCACAGCGTTGCTATTTAGTACACCGCCGTGCGCACGGTTATTCCAAGGCTTTGACGCGGGAGAGGTTCCGGTCCAGCACCCCCCAACAGGTGGCATACGTAAAATCCGCTTCGACGGCGTTCTGGGACGCGTATTTGAAGAACCGTGCACGTGCCCGTCTGTATTTGCGGGATCACGCCTTAGCCAGGGCCGGCCGCGGTGAGATCGAAAT
>CAYQOI010000271.1:4010-5492 GCA_964419085.1 uncultured Cytophagia bacterium
TCCCCCGTGTGTCCGAGGGTTGAGGCTAGGGTTCCGTCTGCGCCAGCGTGGCAAAATACTCCCTGATTTCCTCCACCGATCCCACACGCTCCAGGGTGCCGTCTTTCATGACCACCACCCGGGTGCCGATGTCGAAGGCCTCCTCACGGTCGTGGGTCACGTAGAGGAGCGTGAATCCCAACTGACTCTGCAGGCGAAGGATTTCCCGCCGCAGGTGCAGATTCAGCTCGTAGTCCAGATTCGAAAGCGGTTCATCCATGAGGAGCGCCCTAGGCCGCAGCACCAGGGCACGCGCCAGCGCCACCCGTTGCTGCTGACCCCCCGACAACTCGGCCGGCCGGGTGTGAATATGGCTCTCCATCTGCACAAGTCCAAGAACCTCCTGAATGCGCTCCTTGCGTTCCCTGGGCGGAACCCGTCTGGCCCGGAGCCCGAATTCCAGATTGCCCTGCACCGTAAGGTGGGGCCAGAGCGCCAGGTCCTGAAACACCATCCCCAGGTTGCGCTCCTCGGGTTCCACGAGATTTCGACCCTCAGCTGCGACGATCTGACCATCGATGCGGATGCTGCCGGAATCGGGCGTGAGGAAGCCGGCCAGCAGGCGCAACAGGGTGGTCTTGCCACAACCGGAGGGACCGAGCACCACCACACGCTCTCCTTCTTCGATCTGCAAGGTGAAATCCTTTATCGCGGGCTTGTCACGGTAAGATTTGTTGACCGTGTCCAACTCGATGAGCTTCATCGTTCGCTCCAGCTCTTTTTGAATAGCAGGCCGAAGGCCCCGACGGGCAGAAGCGTGAATACGATCATCAGGACGGATAGGGCCGCGATTATGTCCGGTGCGCCGTTGGCCATTAGGGTGGCGATGCGCACCGGCAGGGTGTCGTGGCCCGGTGGGTAGACCAGCATGGTGATCCCGGTGTCTCGCAGGCAGAAAATGTACGCCACCAGTCCGGCGGCGGCGAGTCCGGGCCTTGCCAGCGGTGCGACGATTCCGAGCATCCTTCCGGGCCAAGCTGCTCCCACGATCTGCGCCGCTTCTTCCATCGACGGCGGAATGCGGGCCAGCGTGGCAACCGTGATGCGGCTGGTGAGCGCGGTGTAGCGCGCCAGATAGCCCAGAATGATGATCGCAGGAGTGGCGTAAATGAGATTCGTCTGCGGCCGATTCCACAGGCCGATGAGACCGATGCCGATGACCGTGCCGGGCAGGGCAAAAAGAAAGAGGGTCAGGCTGTCCACGCTGCGCCACACGGCCAGGGCTCTCGTGTGCACCAGGTAGCCCACCAGGAAGCCGAGAACGGTGAGCAGCAAAGCCCCGATGGCCGCGTACAGCAGGCTGCGAAGCAGACTGTCGCCGGCTCTGGACAGCGCTTGTGCGTAGGCGTCCACGGAAAACGATTCGTAACCCAGCACCAAAAGGGGGACGATGACCAAAACGAGACACAGGAGGAGAACCAAAGCCAGCGCCCAGAGCCGGTA
>CAYQOI010000272.1:0-5483 GCA_964419085.1 uncultured Cytophagia bacterium
GTGAACTTTGCGGGCGATTACACCGGCGTGCAAGGCTACATGCCTGAGGCGGACCTGGGACTGGGGTGCGGCCTGCCCACCGCATTCGCAAAGATCAAAGCAGGGGACACGGTCGTGGACCTGGGTTCCGGCGCGGGCAACGATTGTTTCGTGGCGCGGCAGCTTGTGGGGGACAGCGGCAAAGTCATCGGCGTGGATATGACGGAGGCCATGGTTGCACGCGCGCGGAAGAACGCGAAGAAGCTGGGAGTTACCAACGTCGAGTTTCGCCTGGGCGAAATCGAAGCCCTGCCGCTCAGGGCGGACCTCGCGGATGTGGTCATCAGCAATTGCGTCCTCAACCTGGTCCCGGACAAGGTCCAGGCGTTTTCAGAGATCTACCGCGTGCTGAAACCGGGGGGTCATTTCACCATCTCGGACATCGTCACCCGTGGGCCGCTGCCCGCGTCTCTTCGAGAGGTGGCGGAACTGTACGCGGGATGTGTCGCGGGCGCTCTGGAAAAAGAGGCGTATGTGGGTCATCTCCTGGAGGCTGGGTTTAAGAACGTCCGTGTCGAAAAGGAACAGACCCTCACGCTCCCACCGGACCTGTTGGCAAAATATGTCCCGGAACAAGCAGTCACCGCGCTTGCCCGAAGCGACGTGGCGATTCTGAGCATCACGGTTTACGGCGAAAAGCCGGCGCGTTGAGATGCCCGACCCGAAACTCGAGATTCGAGCGGCAACGGGCCACGAGTGTGCCGAGGTGGCGCTGCTGTTGAAGACGTCCGGCCTTCCCATCCACGATATCGATGTCACGCTGGAAGGCTTTCTTCTGGCTTACGAGGGCGCCAGGCTCGTGGGGACGGTGGGCGTCGAATCGTACGGGGAGGTGGGGCTGTTGCGTTCTCTGGCGGTTACAGAGGAGTACCGAAATCGCGGGGTCGGCGCTCGGCTGGTGGAAGCGGCCGTGGCCTCAGCCAGAGAGCAAGGAATCCGCACGCTCTATTTGCTCACCACCACCGCCAAAGGGTACTTCGCCAGGCACGGCTTTCGAAGCGTGTCCCGGGAAGAAGTGCCGGAGACCATCAAGCGGACGGGACAGTTCGGCGGCATTTGTCCCGCCAGCGCTGAGGTCCTGTATCGAGACCTTTGACCCGGTGCCGCGGTGTTCCTCCCTTGACAAATTGAATAAATCGGCTTATTTTCGCCTGGTTTGTATTTGGAACTCAGGTGAGGAAGCAGAGTTGTTCGAAGCGGCGATTTTTGACATGGATGGCGTGCTCATCGACTCCGAGCCGCTGTGGCAAGAAGCGGAGATTCGGGTATTTGAGAGCGTGGGCGTCCGGCTGACGCCGGAGATGTGTCGGCAAACCACAGGGCTGCGGGTGGACGAGGTGGTGCGCTACCGGTATGAACAACACCCGTGGCGGGGAAAATCGCCAAGCCAGGTTGAGGCGGAGATTCTGGAAGAATTGCAGCGGCTCATCGAGCAGAAGGGCGAGCCCATGCCCGGTGTGGCATACATCTTGAGCTTTTTTGAAAAGCGCGGCGTCAGGCTTGCGCTTGCGTCTTCATCCTACATGCGCGTTATCGATGCGGTGCTGCGAAAGCTGGGCTTGGCCGGCCGGTTTGCGGTGGTGCACTCCGGCGAATCGGAAGAGCGGGGGAAGCCGGACCCGGGGATTTACCGTTCCACACTGCAGCAGCTCAATCTCCCGCCGGACCGTGCGCTCGCATTCGAGGATTCGTACAACGGCCTGATGGCCGCACGGTCCGCGGGCTTGAAGACGGTCGCGATTCTGGATTCGCATGCCTGTTCCGACGCCAGATATGACATCGCGGACCTCAAGCTGCGCTCGCTGCTCGATTTCAACGAAGCCCATCTGCAGCGGCTGGAGCACCCGTGAGGGACGTCTTGTGAGCCGGATTTTTTGAAAAAAACCAGGAAGGAGGGAGCGATGCGGACAACGCTTCTCTGTTTGATTGCACTGCTGCCGGTCTGGGCGCAGGCGCAGACCATGTCCATCGAGGAATATGAGCCCAAATCCACTTTGGTCGTGCCGCAGCACATTGTGACCCGGGCGAAATTTCCGTTCATCGATGTTCACAGCCACCAGTGGCGTATGGATGTGCAGGACCTGGATTCGCTGGTCACGGCCATGGACCAGTTGAACATGGCGGTGCTGGTTAATCTCAGCGGACGCGGCCTGAGCCTGATCTACAACCCAAACCATCTTACCCCGGACGACGAAACCCGGCTCCTGCGCCGGTCATTGGAGCGGGTCAAGCGCACCTATCCCAAACGTCTCATCATTTTCACCAACATCCGCTTCGATGGCATCGATGAGCCGGGCTGGGCCGAAAAAACGGTTCGGCAGTTGGAAGAGGATGTGAAGATGGGCGCGAAGGGACTGAAGATCTACAAAGACCTGGGCCTCACCCTCAAAGACGGGAGCGGCAAACGCATCCCGGTGGATGACCCGCGCATCGATCCGGTGTGGGAGAAGTGCGGCGAGCTGGGGATCCCCGTCCTCATTCATTCCGGCGAGCCAGCAGTGTTCTGGCAGCCCAAAGATAAATACAACGAGCGCTGGCTGGAGCTGAAGCAAAAACCCAACCGCTATCGCGACCCGAAGATCTACCCGCCGTGGGAGCAGATCATGCACGAGCATCTCCACGTGTTTGAAAAACACCCGAACACGACCTTCATCAGCGCGCACCTTGCCTGGCGTGGCAATGATCTCGCCACCCTGGGCAAATGGTTGGATGCGCATCCCAACATGTACGTGGAAATCGGCGCGGTGCTGGCCGAGCTGGGCCGCCAGCCCCGCTTTGCCCGCAAGTGGTTTATCAAATACCAGGACCGCGTTTTGTTCGGCAAGGACATCACCCACAAGTTGAGCGAGTACCACGTCTACTTTCGCGTGCTGGAGACCGCAGACGAGTACTTCGATTACTACCGGAAACGCCACGCATTCTGGAAAATGTACGGCATGGAGCTGCCTGACGAGGTGTTGAAGAAGCTGTACTACAAAAACGCGCTCAAGATCATTCCAGGAATCGACAAATCGCTGTTTCCCGATTGATGCGTGAAAGGTTGACAAGGCCCCGTACTCGTGTTTGGCTGCGATATGGGTTTTGGGCGCTGGGTTTCTTTTTGCTCTCATCGGCTTGCGGTCGCAAGCATCCCCACGCGTTGGTTTTCCAGACGGATTTTGGCACCAGGGACGGGGCGGTGGCAGCGATGAAGGGCGTCGCGTTCGGCGTTTCTTCGGACCTGCCGATTTTTGACCTGACACACGAGATTCCCCCATTCGACGTGTGGCGCGCCGCGTACCGGCTGCGGCAGGCTGCGGCGTACTGGCCTGAGGGTACGGTGTTCGTTTCGGTGGTGGACCCGGGCGTGGGCACCCGGCGAAAGTCCGTCGTGCTCAAAACCGACTCCGGCCATTATTTCGTGTCCCCGGACAACGGAACGCTGACGCTGGTGGCCGACGACCTCGGGATAGCGGAGGTTCGTGAGATCGATGAGCGCCGGCACCGGCGGCCGGGCTCCGAGGCGTCTTACACCTTCCACGGCCGCGACATTTACGCCTTGACGGGCGCCAAACTCGCGGCGGGTCGCATCACTTTTGAGGAAGTTGGACAGAAGTTGCCCCGCGAGGTTGTCCGACTACCTTACGCAAAAGCCCGGTTCGAGCATGGCGCGGTCTACGGAACGGTCGAGATTCTGGATGAGCCCTTCGGCAATGTGTGGACCAACATCACGCGCGAGGTGTTTGGCAGGCTGGGCGTGGCCATCGGCCAGAAGGTGCGGGTGCGCATCGAGCACGCCGGCCGGGTTGTGTTCCATCGCGTTGTCCCTTTTGTGCACACGTTCGGCGACGTGCCGGTCGGGGAGCCGCTGCTCTATTTCAACAGCCTTGAACGCGTGGCGCTGGCCATCAACCAGGGAGACTTGGCGCGGACGTTCGGCGTTGCGGCGGGCGGCGATTGGTCGGTTCAGATTTTTCGGGTGCAGTAGCCCCTGGGTCGCGTTCGAAGAACGTGACCTCCAACTCGGGATGGTCCGCGGGAACCGCCACCCGGTACCAGATAAATGGAAAAAGCGGGTTGGGCAGCCAGTACATCCACCCCAGATTTCTCACCCGCTCGCCGTTGTCGAGTCGCAAATCCAACCAGACATAGAGGAATTTGTATGGGCAGAGCCCGGGGATGAAATTGGGTTTGAAACCGTCGGTGAGCAGGTACTTACGCCCGATATAAAAATTTCCCTCAAACGGGGTAATGCCCCATCCCAGCGGTCCCTCCGCCAAAATCGTTCCGCTGGGATGGTGGCGAATGCGGACAAATCTTTTCTTTTTTGCCATCTCAGTTCTTGGAGCTGATGGCACCGGTCGTGGGGGGGTCGAACATCTCCCGCGAGAAGCCGTTGTTGAAATGGATGTTTTGGGAGAGCTCCTCGCTCCACTCCTCTTTCCTGATCTGGCCTTCCCAATCTGCCGGCGCAAATCTTCGCTTGGCGGGTAACTTCAGCCCCTCGACCTCCTCGTACTGGACTTTCATCAAGAACGGTTGGCTGACGCCGAAATCCATGACCGTGAACAGGAATTGGTCCACCAGATGGGTCTTCGGGTTGATATAGAGAACGTACGTGTCCTGCGCATCGCCGACATTTTCGTCAAAAGTCACGCCCACAAGATCGTAGTCGACGCCGGCGATGTTCTTGGTGCCCTTGTAGCTGAAGTTCACGCCGGGATCCAGCAGCTTGAACATCATGGTGAACCAGTAGAAATTGGTTTTGCGGGTGAAATCCACGATCCGGAGGGCTTTCGGGTCCTGGATGAGCCGGCCGTCCAGCGTGGCCCACGACTGCTTGCCGTTGTAGCCTTCGATAAGTTCTCCCTGCAATTGGGGTAGAGCCGATTTCTCACGTACCGAGTATTTCGCCCAGGACAGCTCGCCATCGAACACGTAGCGTTCGGTAGAAACATCTCGTTTGTCGGTGGTGAGATTGTGGTAGGTGTATTCGTACTCCACGTCTTTCAGCGCGTACAGTCTGTCCCGCCCCCCGACGGCTTGCACCATTTTTTCGATGAGCACGCGGGGATTCTCTGTTTTGTCGGGCGCTCGCTCACACCCCGATAGCGCCACGACGAGCAGGGCGACGCCGGCGACGCTTGTCTTGATACGCAGGTTCAACATGGTTCCCTCCTCCACCAGTTTTATGAAGATCGTTGACGTTCGCCTCCCTTAACCTCATCGGGCTGGCATATTACATGAAACAAAGGCGGGACGGGAATTATTTCCCCACGGTGGGGCGGCAAACGCGCTTCACCTAAATTATTGATAGGATTCCAGAAAGATATATTTTACTTCATGAGTGTCCGGTTGAGTTTTGAGAATGAGCGTCTGCTCATGACACCCCTCTCGCCTTCGGTGCGGTCGTTTCGACCCCGCTCAACGACCGCCACTCTCCCGCTCCCGATGCCTGAGCGGAG
>CAYQOI010000273.1:0-5478 GCA_964419085.1 uncultured Cytophagia bacterium
CCCGATGGCCCCGGCGATGATCAGCGGGACCGCGATGTTGCTGAGGAACATGGCGACCAGATGCTGCAAACCCAGGGGGATGGCTTCGCGCGCAGGAGGCAAGTCGTCGATGTGGTAGATGACCTCCGGCTGACTCGCGCGGCGCCGGGATTCGTCTTTGAGATGCAGCTCCGTTGCTCGCGTTTCTTTCATCGCTCCGAAACGGTCAAAAGAGGCAGGTTAACCACCGGTCTGACTGGCTTTCAAGTAGCGTTAAGATAAGGCAAAATGTCTGGAAAAGCAAGAGAATCGCCCGGCGGGAACGTCATCCCTCGGCCCGCAGCACCTCGAGAGGCGGACGGTCCAGAATGCCGCGACTGTTCGTCATGCCGATGCCGATGGTGAGAACGATGACTCCGGCCAGCACGATGACGAAAGGAAAAAGCGTGGGCACGAACACAGTCTTGAAAACCAGGCCGGTCAGCGCCCACGTCCCGGCATACGCCAGCAGCAGGCCCGAAAACGCAGCCACCCCGCCGAGGAAGACATATTCCACGACCATGATCATGAGGACCTGCTTGCGCGAAGCGCCCAGCGTGCGCAGCAGGACACTTTCTTGCACCCGTTGGTAGCGGCTGCTGGCTACTGCGGCGGCCAAGACGATCAGGCCGGTCAAGATGCTGAAGAACGCCATAAACTGGATCACGAACGAGACCTTGCTCAGAAACGTATCCAGCGTGCTGAGGACAAGGCCGAGGTCGATGATGGAGACGTTGGGAAAACGTTCCACCACCTTCCTTTGCAGCGCGGCGGACTCCGCCGCAGAACCGAGCCGGGTGGCGAAGATGTAGATCTGCGGCGCGTACTCTAGTGCGCCCTCAGGAAAGACTGCCATGAAATTGGCCTGGATGCGTTGCCAATCGACCTTTCTCAGACTCGCCACACGCGTGGTCAGAGGAACGCCCTGGACATCCCAAACCACCGTGTCCCCGACGGCCAGCGTGAGGCGCCGGGCCGCACCCTGCTCCAGAGAGACGGGAATGACCTTTGCGTCTGGCTGCGCGTGTCCTACCCATTCGCCAGCCACCAGTTGCTCCGAATCCAGCAGCGTGTCGCGGTAGGTTGCGCGGAATTCCCAGCGCAGCAGTCGATTGTTGACCCGTTGCAGCGAAGGGTCCGCCCTTACCGCCCGCCCGCGGTGGTTGAGGATCTCCTCGGCGGTTGTGCCCTTGAGTTTCGCGATACGCATGGTGACCATCGGAGCCCGCTGAAGGACGGGCAAGTTCCGGGAGTGCAGCAGATCGGCCAGTGCGTCTTTCTGGTCCGGTTGTACATCGAACAGCACCAGGTTTGGACGCCGGCCGTCGCTGGAGAATGCGATCTTCTGGAGCAACGAGCCCTGGGCAAGATAGAGTGTGGTGATCAAAAACGTTCCCAGCCCCACCGCAAGCATCAACACCAGAGTCTGGTTGTTGGGCCGGTAGAGGTTGGCCAAACCCTGTCGCCACACGTAGGGCAAAAAGGTGGGGAACAGACGCTTCAGCAGAACGGTGAGGAGTTTGGCCGTCGCGGCCAGCACGCCGAAGGCCAGAAGCACGGCCGCAGCGAACCCAAGCCCGATGGCCGGAGTTTGCGTCTGCGACAGCGCAAACGCGGTGAGAGCGACGACGATGAGCAGCCCCACAAGCCAACGCAGGCGGTCGGGCCGCGGCCGTTCTCCATCGTACGAGGCGCGCAAGGCCAGCAGCGGCGACACCTTCCGCAAGGACAGAAGCGGCAACAGGGTAAAGAGCATGGCCAGCGCCAGGCCCACCAGCACGCCCTGGGCAACCGGACGCCAAACGACGGATGTTGCCACGGTGACCGGCAAGAAATCGCCGAGGACCCTGGGCAGACCCAGTTGCACCACCGCGCCCAGTCCCGCACCCAGAAGCGACCCCACCAGCGCCATGGTCGCCACCTGCACCAGATAGATGGAAAACGTTTTGCGGGACTGCGCGCCCACACAGCGCAGGATGGCTGCGTTGCCCAATTGCTGTTTGGTGTAAACGTGCACCGCACTGCCCACCCCGATGCCGCCCAGGATCAGTGCCACAAATCCCACCAGGTTGAGGAAGTGGTAGAGGTTCTGCAAAATGCGCCCCACCCGCTGTTTGCGCATTTCCACCGTGTCCCAACGCAACCGGTAGCGATTGAACACAGGGGTCAGTTCGTGCACCAGAGCTTGCACATCCCGGCCGTCGTCAAAACGGAAGTAGACGCGGTAGGTGACCAGACTGCCACGTTGCAGCAGGCCGGTTCGGTCGATGAATTTTGCCGCCACGTACACGGGCGGACTGAACGTGCTGGTGATGGGGGGCTCGCTAGGAATCTTCTGCAGCTTGCCGATGATGGTGAAGTCTTGCGAACCGATGCGGATGGCGTCACCGACACGGGCGTCGTACTGCAGCATGAGAGCCTCGTCCACCAGCGCGTAGGGCCCGGTTTTGTAACGCGTCGCAGCGTCCGGAGGATCGGAGCCCAGCTTGCCGTAAAAAGGAAAATCACCCCGGACCGCGCGGACTTGTACCAGCCGGCTGTTGCCCGTTTTGGGGAAATAGCCCATGGACAAAAACATCGTCTCGCGGGCGCGTACGTGGCCAAGGGAGTCGAACAGCGCTTCCTCTTCCCGTGAAAAGGGCTGCAAGCTGGAGAGCATCAGGTCGGCGCCCAGGAGCGTTTTGGCCTGCGAGTTGACCGCGGTTGAGAGATTCTGCCCAAAAGAGCCGATGGAGACCAGCGCCGCGACCCCCAGCACGATGGAGGTGGTGAACAGAAACAGACGCCGGCGGTGTGTCCGGCCGTCTCGCCAGGCCATCTTCCAGACCCACGGAATGAAGCGAGCAAGCCTCTGCGATCCCCCGGTCATCGTCTCTTCTTCGGTACTTGTCTAAAGGAACGGTGCATTCGTTTCTCGCGGCGTTTTCTTTCCAGACCGCGGGTGGTGCTGCGCTGGCTTTCCAAAAACGCGAGCTCTTTCTGTAATTTCAAAAAGCTCTGGTACCGCTTGTGAGGGATCTCTCCGGATTCCACCGCGGCCAGGACCGCGCATTTGATTTCCCGCGTGTGCGTGCAGTCGGAAAAATGGCAGTCCCGGGCCCGGGCTTCGATCTCGGGAAAGGCTTCGGTGAGCCCTTCTTCGCTTTGCCACAACTGCAGCTCCCGCAAGCCGGGTGTGTCGATGACACATCCCCCGCCGGGCAGCAGAATGAGCTCCCGCCGGGCAGTGGTGTGCCGTCCCTTCGCGTCCTTTTCCCGCACGTCGAGCGTCTTCTGAATTTCCGCGCCCGCGAGGCAGTTGATCAGTGTGGATTTGCCCACACCGGAGGAGCCGATAAACGCGTAGGTTTTCCCTTCCTGGATCAGCTTCTTGAGCTTTCGCAGCCCGCGACCGGTTTTCGCGCTGAGGGCCAAAACCGGCACCTCACCTGCCACGGCCTTGGCCTCTTTGACCCGACGCCGCACGTTGTCGCACAGGTCGCGCTTGTTCAGCAGCACCACCGCCTGCGCGCCGCTGTCGTGCACCGGAACCAGCGTCCTTTCAAGCCGGCGCAGATTGAAGTCGCTGTCGAGCCCCTGAACCACGAAGATCACGTCGATGTTGGCGGCCAACACCTGCTCCTCCATCTTTTTTCCCGCGACTTTGCGCGAAAACTTGGTTTTGCGCGGCAGGAGGTCGTGGATGATGCCTTTCTGTTCGTCGGTGAAAAGGTTCAGAGCGACCCAGTCCCCCACTTTGGGCAGGTCGGCGGCGGAGCTTGCAGCGAAGCGCAGCTTGCCGGCCGTGTCCGCGGCCAGCTCCCCGCACTCGGTGAAGACCTGGTAGCCGCGGCGATGTTCCACCAGGATGCGGCCCGGGTGCAATCCGCGCGCTTTGAACGGCGAAAAGGCTTGTTCAAAAAAGTCGTCCCAACCCAGTGCTTGGAGCTGCGTCATCTGGCTGTGCTGATTTTGCGAATGCGGTCCAGGCGTGTGGATTGAACCCGCTCATCTGCGACCAGGCTGCCGCCTTTGAGGCGGATAATCCGGTCGGTTTTTCTGGCCAACTCGAGATCGTGGGTGGCCACGATGAGCGTCGTTCCGTTGGAGTGGTTGAGCTCGAACAGGAGTTCTTCGATGACTTCGCTGGTCTCGTAATCCAGGTTGCCGGTGGGTTCGTCGGCGAACAGAATTTTGGGTCGATTGACAAACGCGCGAGCCAGCGCCACCCGCTGTTGTTCGCCGCCGGAGAGCTGTACCGGGTAGTGGTCCAGCCGGTCGGCCAAACCGACGCGGGCGAGAAGGTCGCGGGCTTTCTCTTTGGCGTGATTCCCTCCGCGCAGCTCCAGGGGCACCATGACGTTTTCCAGCGCGGTGAGCGTGGGGATGAGCTGGAAGTTTTGGAACACAAAGCCCACGCGTTCGTTGCGCAGCCGTGCCCGCGTATCCTCATCCAGTTGGCTCAGGTCCACGCCGTCGAGGTGCACGGTGCCCGCGCTGGGCAGATCGAGTCCCGCGCACAGACCCAGCAGCGTGGTTTTACCGCTGCCGGACGGGCCCACGATCGCGCTGGCCGAGCCGGGTGCAAAGCTGAGCGTCAGGTCGTGGAGAACGGTTAGTTCCCGCCCCCCGTTTTTGTATGATTTTGTGAGGTTGTGCAGCCTTAAAACCGGCGTTTCGGAGACGTTTTTATCTGACAACGTTTGCAATTGCGTGTCCTTTTCGTTACATTAATGGTGGTGCGGCCGGTTGCGAATGATCTCAGGCCCGCCCGTCAACGACATTTGCGTACCGGCCGGACGAACAGGCATGTCCGGACATTCTCGGTGGAAACATTCGCGCAAGACCTTTTATTTAAACATTACCTGCTTGGACGTAATCTAAATTCCAGAGTTTCCTCAATTCAGCCATGCGATCCGCGACTCGAACCCTTTCGGCCCTCATCGTTCCGGTTTTGTTTTTGCTTTTCGGTTGGCAAAGGTCAAACTTAAGCAATTTCCAGGATACGAAACAAGCAAAAAACCTGAAAAAGGTCCGCACGGTTTTGTTTCTGGGGAACAGCCTGACCGCAGGGTACGGCGTCGGGCCGTCGCAGGCTTTTCCCGCGCTGATTCAACAGAAGATCGATTCTCTGGGCTGGAGGGTGAAGGTGGTAAATGCCGGACTGAGCGGGGAAACGTCGTCCGGCGGGTTGCGGCGTATCGGCTGGCTGCTCAAGCGACCCATCGACATTCTGGTTCTGGAGCTGGGCGCCAACGACATGCTGCGCGGTCTGCCTCTGGCGCTCACCGAGCGCAACCTGCAGGCGATCATCGACACCACGCGCAGTCGGTACCCGGAGGTTCAGATCGTGATCGCGGGAATGCAGGCGCTGCCGAATCTCGGGGCCGCCTATGCCAACCGATTTCGAGCCGTGTTCCCGGAGTTGGCGAAGCGGAACGGGGCGCACCTCGTTCCTTTCCTCCTGGAAGGGGTAGCGGG
>CAYQOI010000274.1:0-5466 GCA_964419085.1 uncultured Cytophagia bacterium
GCTGGTCCCAGGGCAAGAGATAGCCGGTGTAACTCAGCAACAGGGTCAAAAGAAAAAGAATCACGCCCACCACCCAGTTGAACTGCTTGGGAGGGCGGTAAGCCCCGGCATAAAAGACGCGCAACAGGTGCAGAAAAACCACCGCGACCATCCCGTGTGCAGCCCAGCGGTGAAAATTGCGAATGAATTTTCCGTTAGAGACCACAAACTCGAGATCTTTCATGTCCCGGTACGCCTGCGGCACCGACGGGTGGTAGTAGAGCATCAGGTAAATGCCGGTGACCACCAGAAGGACAAAGAGCGCGAACGCGGTCACCCCCAGGTAAAGCGTGGCGCTGAACTTCAGAGACTCCCGCTTCACCTTAACCGGGAAAACATGAAAGAAGAAGTTGTTGAAAATCAACTTGGACTTGTCCAGATTCGAGGACGGGACGCCTGTTCGGAAAATAGACTTCCACGCCCTAGACCCAACGATCTTTTCGGTCAGACTGCGTGCCATAGCCATCACACCTTCAAAATGTAGTCTTCACCCACGAGTTCCTCTTTGTCCACCACCAGATTGCCGCGATCATCGAGCGTGATCAGGAAGTGCGGCAAAGGACGGGGAGCCGGCCCTTTGATCACATCTCCGTGCCTGGAAAAACGGCTGCCGTGGCAGGGACAGGCCACCTTGTTCTCATCGCCTTTCCAAAAAGTGAGACACCCCAAATGCGTACAGACCGCAGACATGCAGTAAAAAAATCCTTCCTCTTCGCGCACCACAAAGATTTTTTTCTCGGTATCAAGTGTGACCGTCCCGGGGGTGTAGTCTTCCGGTTTTCCCACCTTGAACTTCAGGGGCGGCTCGAACAGCACATTGGGAGAGAGGTAACTCCAGGAAACGCCGGCTGCACCCAGACCGCTGACCACCAGCGCGCCGGTTCCCACAGCGTTCAAAAACTCCCGGCGAGAGATAACGATTTTGTGGTCCTCTTTGCCCTGATTTTTCTTCTTATCCTTCATACGCCACTCTCTCCTCGATTTCAAATCCTTCCATCTTGATACAGTCCACCGGGCAGCGCTTGGCACACAGTCCACAGCGAATGCAAATGGTCTCATCTTTGATCATCACCGCGCCTTCGACCTCCTCGCCGCTGTCAGTCTGGCCACGTCCGAGGATGAAATCCTCCGAACGCTCCAGCGCGGCCATGGCCTCCGGGTCGGAGATCAGTCGCTTCAGCGACACCAATTCGATGCAATTCTCCGGACAGATGTCGACGCAGCCACCACACAGGATGCACTCGGTGGCAGAGGTCTCCCGGGGCTCGAAGACGGTATTGATCCAGCAACGCAAACATCGCCGCGCCTCCAGAACCGCCTGCTCTTCGGTGTAACCCAGCTCCACCTGGGCCACGCCGACGCGGCGGTCGATGGGTAAGGCGGGAATCGGCACACGATCGATCTTCTCGAAATCCGGCTGCTGCTCATAGTCGAAGGTGTCGTAGACGGTGAGATAGACTTTCTTTTCCTCACGCTTCTCTCCGGTCAGAAATTCGTCGATGGAACGAGCGGCGCGGCGACCGTCTGCTACCGCGTCGATGGCAATTCTGGGGCCGAAGCTGACGTCGCCGCCGGCATAGATCCCGGGCGCCGTGGTGGCCAGCGTCTGTGGGTCCACCTTGATGGTGTTGCGCGGCGTCACCTCGATGCCATCCTCGGGCTGAATGAAGGAGAGATCCGATGCCTGGCCGATGGCCATGATAATGCTATCCGCTTCCATCACCTGTTCGGTTCCTGGCGCGAATTGCGGATTGAATCGCCCGTTTTCATCGAATACGGAGGTGCAACGGATGGTTTCGAGACCGGTTACCTTGCCGTTCTTGCCTAGAATGCGCTTCGGCCCCAGAGAATTGTGGATATGAATCCGCTCTTCCAGCGCTTCCTGAATTTCTTCTTCGGAGGCGAGCATCTCGTCCCGGGATTCCAGCACCACCATGTGGACCTCCTTGGCGCCAAACCGCACCGCGGAGCGAGCCACATCCAACGCTTCGGTGATGTCGGAGGCCATCTCCTCGATGCGTTCCTGCCGCGCCGCGGTGCGCGCCACGTCGATGGCGACGTTGCCCCCGCCGATGACGAGGATCTTCTCGCCCAGGTCCACCTTGTAGCCCATGTTGATGTTCAAAAGGAAATCCACGGCCCGCAGCACGCCGTCCAGCTCCACCCCTTCGATCTGCAGGTCCCGGCTCTTGTGCGCCCCGATTCCCAGAAAAATCGCTTCATAGCCGTTCTCGCGCAGGTCCTTCAGGGTGAAATCGCGGCCCAGAGCCTTCCCCAGTTTGAGCTCAACGCCCAGGCTCAAGATCGCGTTGATTTCCATCCGCACCAACTCGCGCGGCAGGCGGTACTCCGGAACACCCAGAGTCAACATGCCGCCGGGTACGTCGTGTTTCTCGAAAACCGTCACGCTGTATCCCATGAGCGCCAGGTCGTGCGCGCAGGACATCCCTGCGGGGCCCGAGCCGATCACTGCGACCCAGCGATTCTTGGGTTTGATCCTCGGGCCCAGGGCTTCGTGGATGCGTCTGATGTCGATCATGCTTTCCACGCCGTAGCGCTCGCAGACAAACCGCTTCAGCGCACGAATCGCGATGGGCTTGTCCAACTCGCCCCTGCGACACGCGGTCTCGCACGGCGCAGCACAGATGCGTCCACAAATGGAAGCAAATGGGTTCGGGGCCCGCGCGATGCGATAGGCCTCTTCATATCGACCCTGCGCGATGAGATTGACGTAACGGCCCGCTTCTGTGTGCACCGGGCAGGCCCAGTAGCACGGGAAGTTCTTCTTCAGCCACTCAGCGTTGACGGTTTTCCTCTTCATGACACCCCGCGTTCGGTCAGTACGTTCTCCATCGCAAAAGTCGTCACCGTTTCATCTTAAAATTGACGGTCACTTCGCCTTCCGCAGGAACCTCGATCTCTTGAGGTTTGCCTTTGAGTTTCTGGTGCCAGACCTTCAGCGTGTATTTGCCGGCAGGGACGTTTTCGATGGTGAAGACCCCGTCTTTGTCGGTCTTGAAGAAGTACGGATTCTGCAGCACTACCACCCACGCTTCCATCTCCGGGTGGACGTTGCACAACATGACCGCGACACATCCCGCGTCCTTAAAGGTGTAGGAACGAACCTGACCCTTGGGCCAGGTGCCGAGGTTGAATTTTTCGGCGCACTTGTCGGGCGTAAACACGTTGTGCAGTACGTCGTCGCTGTTATGGAAATCTACCGTGGTTCCCGCCAGAATCGGCAGCACATGCGGAACAAAGGTCAGATTCTTCTGGTCTATCTTCGCATGTTCCTTGGGCGGCGGGAACTTGCCGGGCGCCTTATCGATATAGACCACCACGTCGCGGGCGTCCCGGGCACCTCTCACGCTAACCTTGCCTTTGATCGTTCCGGCCGTCGCGTTACCGAGGTTCCAGGCCAGCAAAACCGCTAATGGAATGATCCATTTTAACTTAGATGATTTCATAACATAACTCCTTTGTTAACAACTTTAGATTAAAGACAACCATCAGAACGTGCTTGCTCAGAACCCCAACAACAGACTCCCTTCCAAGGTCTCGAAATCGAAATCCTGACCTGGGTCTTTCACGAACTCAGCAAAGAGCTGCACTTTTACATTTGCGCGTAAGAGAGCCGTAAACCCGGGCGAAAACCGACGTACTGTCTCATTATCCACATGGAACGATTCATAACGCGCCCACGGGAACAGCCACGGGTAGGCCACGAAATCGACTTCTCCAAAACCGATGGTAGCGGTGGCACCGCGTGTGGGATCATCAAGGAAGGGATGATCATGGTCAAATATTCCGATCCCACCGAACAAATTCCAGCGGCCGTAAAAAATCTGAGCATCGCCACCAAAAGCGGTGAAATCATCATCCTGCGTTTCAGCGGCTTGAGAGAGTTTGGCGGCGGATTTTCCGAGAACTCTGGTTTCATCGCTATCCACCGGACCCGCGCCAGCGCCCAATTTAGCATGACCCTGGTAGACAAACGCTCCAAAAACAAAGGAGTTATCCTCCCAGGGTCTGGTTTTCTTGAACGGTTTTTCCCCTTCAGGGGCGACGCCATCCAGCCGCATACCGCCGACCTTGTAAGTCGCATGTGCATAAACGTCTTTCGCGGTATTCACAATATTGCCACTTCCTTCGACCACCCCTAGATTGTAGGCAAGTCGGCCCTCGTCCAGCGTACCGAACAATTCAAAACCTTGCTGTGCCGGCTCAAAGGACCACTGGTTATCTCCGACCGTGGCGCTCTCCAAGAAATACTTTGGCCCGTAGCGCCGGTGGTTCGAGAAGAAAAAGACACCTGGTTCAAATCTACCTATCTTCAGATTGAACATAGATCGTGGTCCGAACATATTTAACAAACTTGCCTGCACTCGCTCCACTTCCACGCCTTCGTCGGACAATTCGATTTCGCTGTAAAACGCAATACTTTCCCCAAGCGTTCCCCCGGCGAGGAAGCCGACCTCGCTCGGAAAGGAAGCGAAATCTATTTTGGGTTCCGCATCGTTAGCGTAGGTAAACTCGTTGGTGATAAGCAACGAAAAAGGCGCTGTCCCGGGAATACTGGAAGGCCAAATGGCGTCGGGAAACGCCCGTTTGTTTCCTTCTGCGCCAAGGTTCACCGGCTCCTCTTTGATGTATTCCAGGTCGGTTCCACCTGGGAACTGATAGCCGTTGCGACGAAAGGCTTCGCCAAAAGGAGTCAATCTGGCGAAGGCGGTGTGGCAAGTTGCACAGCTCGTCTTGTACTTGCGCGCAAAGGCCGGGATGGCTTGCGCCTCTTTGACCGAAAAAAGTGTGACCACGAAAACAAACGCCACACCAATGCTCCAGAGAATCGACTTTTTCATGGCAGTTTCTCCTCTTTTGTTTGTTGCAAATTAAACGGATTGTTTGTCTTTGCGCTATGGCTAAGGACAAACAACGTGCCATGAAAAACCGAATTTGCATCTGTGGTATTATCCTATGTTTTTAAAGGAATTAGGATTATTTGTTCAAGACACCGCACCAGGCGAGCAACCCTGAAATGTCACCGCCTCGGTGACAGGGTGCCACCTGTCAGGTGGCAGGCATTTGTCCGGGGCCGGAAGAACCCGTGTCACAGTCAGCATCCTAGCGAAAATCGCTGGAGTCGATGCCGTACTTCTTCATCAGGCGCTGGAAGCTCTGTCGCTGGATTTGCGCTTCCCTGGCCGCGGCGGTGACGTTGCCCTTGTGGGCGCGCAGCCGCTCCTCCAGGAACTTGCGCTCAAACGCTTCCACGATGGTGCGGCGGGCCTCATGCAGAATCGGGCTGGTGATGGGAAGGTCGATGGTGGTGTGGGCCCTCTCCCGCCTGAATTGTACCGGCAAAGAATCGGGCAACAGGATCTCGCCTCGTTCCACCGCCACAGCATGTTCGATGGCGTTCTCCAG
>CAYQOI010000275.1:0-5465 GCA_964419085.1 uncultured Cytophagia bacterium
AGTGGTTTCTTGAACTACTCCCGGGCCGGTGGGTGTGACACCTCTCTCTCCGCAGCCTATCCATAGGCCAACGATCAAGGCGACCGAGACCACCGCCAAGGTGAACAAGAACCGATGGCGACCGAAAATGGGAGTTTTCATAACACCTTCTCCTTGTTCTTAAGAACTAAGTTAATTAGGTTGGTTTGGGGGATTTTTCCTAAAGAAACAGAAGATTGAACACTTAGTCAAGCGATTATTTGTTTTGTAGCGCAAAAAACTGCGGAATGGCCCAAACTGTTCCTTGTCCACGGCCAACCCCGCGCTTTTGCGAAAAGGCAATCCAGAATCGAGTGAAAATCAACAATGACGACGGAGAAGGACACACTCCGCCACATTCCGCGCCAGCCTGTTTTTACACCAGAGACTTCCTCAGAAGCCGGCACGGAGGATTCCACGCCTCGGTTTCGCCCACAGCGTTTTGTCGAATTGCCTGGGGGCAACCCACTCAGTCTGAGATCAACTGGTCACGCGGAGGGGAAAGCGTCCAGATCGCGTTTTCTTGTCCGAGGGGCAGTAAATATGCGAGGCGAGGCGGTTTATGCCCTATAACCCGCCCGACACAGCAACCGGATGAAATGCCGAGCTGTTCTACAACGGCTTGACGCCTCGCCCCATGTCGCCGTCAAGGTCAGCGGTAAGCTGGCCGCCAACATGTAACGAAAGGCTAATGGTCCCTCGCCCTATGTGGTCCTCGTAGGCACCGGAGTTCCCGGTCAATCTGAACTTGCCTTCGCCCTCGTATGAATTGGACCCCTGGGAGGTAATCTTGACGCCGAATTCGATGGTGATTTTTCCTTTTCCACCGGTGAGATGCAGTGTTCCGCGGATCACCGTGGGAGCATCTGCCGGAGCCAGGATGAAATTCGCGCTGGCCGAACCTTGGTCGCGAGTCGCGCCCGAGGAGCTGAAACTCCCATTGGCCGAGTTCGCACCCGATGTGCTCATATCCACATCGAAGCTGACGCTCCGTTTCACCCGAATGGGATGTTTGCCCTTCTGCTTCTTGTTGCCGTCAATGACGGTGGGAGACGGTGCGTTCCCAATCTGGGTCGCCGCCGTAAGATCACTCTCCGCGGTGTTCGGTCCCACACCAGTCTGACCGCAAGCGTACAAGAATGCAGTTACCAGCAGAAAAAGGAAAAAAGTGCGGAATAATCTGTTGCTTTGCATGGTGCACCTCCTTAGTTAGCGTTTTCAATCATCAAACAAACCGATTGGCGGATCTCTCGTTCGAAAGCTCAACATGGCTGACTCCTTTTTGGTTATTTTGAGTAGTATGTAAGCGAGCATAAAAATGATGGTGTACGATGCGCTGAGATATGTGAACGTGCGCCGTCCCCGTTCGTCTCCCGCTGCGAAAAGTCGTGCTGTGACCATTTGAAGACAAAATCAGACGAGGGCGAGCCCATCCATGTCGCCTGGAACAGGCAATCCCATCATCTTCAGGATGGTTGGAGCCAGATCCCCCACCCAAAACTCATTGTCCTTCTTCACGAGTGTTCGGTTTCTGATGTAGAGCAGAGAGTCCTCGAAGGTGTGCATTCCCACCAGAGGCCCTTTCTCGCCGAACACACTCTTGTTGACGTTTCCCTTCAAGTCGAACCCATCGTTGGGCACCGCGATCAAATCCGCCGCCGCCTCTAAGTTTTCCCCTTCATAAACGTCTTCTCGCCGGAGCACCTCACGGATGATGGGCTCCCCCGAGTCCTTTTCCCGCAGGTTCAGGAGCACGTCGGTGAGCGTTTCGCGGGCTGTCTCATATTTCTCCGGCGGGACAGAGCCAGACGGTTCTCTTCCCTGTAGATTGACGAAAACACGGCCTGGAATAAGGCTGTAGCCCAGCGACTCCGGGTGCATGTCGTTCAGGCTCTGGGGACGCTCATCGTTGAATTTCAACACGCCCGCCTCAGCCAAATAGTTGTTGAGATAAACTTCCTTTTTTATCGTGCAAAAGCCGTGATCGGAAAGCACGATAAACTCCACATCCTCTCCCAGCTTTTCTTCCACCTCGCCCAGCACTTCATCGACACGTTGATAGAACTTAAAAAAAGCCTTTGCATATTTGGGATCATCATGCTCCATATGTTCCCAGAAGAAGTGATTCATCCTGTCGGTTTCCATGATGTGCGTCTGGAAGAAATCCCAGTCTTCCTTATCCATAAAATGGTACATCGCCTGCACCCGTTTCTCCAATGCGATGTTCACCTCATCCAGGAATTTGTCCAGGTCCTGACGCGCAATCCAGGCATCCGCGTCGATTTTGTACCCCATCTTCTTCAGCTCAGCGGCAACGGAAGGCGGCGATGCGATTTTCTCGATCTGGGTGCAAAGGAAGCATCCAATCATTATCCCGTTGACCGGCCGAGGGGGGTAGGTGACGGGCACGTTCATCACAAATACCCGCTTGCCTGCTCTGCTCATGATTTCCCAGATGGTGTCGCTGCTCATGTTGACCGCGGTGGGGATGAAAATGTCGTGTGTGCCAGGCTTCTGGTCCACGAATCCAAAAATGTTGTGTTTCGCAGGATTCTTGCCGGTCATATAAGACGACCAGGCCACCGAAGAAATGGTAGGCTGGACCGAGTTCATACGCTTGAAGTCCCCGCGATCTAGAAATCGTTTGAAGTTGGGGAAAAGCCCCTTGTCGATGTGCTCTCGCATAAATGAATAGGGGACGCCATCGATGGAAATGACAAACACCCTGGCCCCCTTGTCCTTTTTCAGCAATCCAAACATGGTTAAATGAGAACCCGTCCTTTCCGTGATTTTGCTTCGGTTCTGTTCATGGCCTGAGCCTACAAATACCCCAGGTCTACCAATCGCTTTCTGAGAACTGCTTCTTCCTCCTCGGAATAGGCTAGCTCGGGCTCTCGCTCCCCTTCTAACGTGATGTAGCCCAACTCCGCTAATTTCGAGAGGATTTTGCGAAGACTTTCCTCCGGCTCTTCCAAGTGCGTCTGTACCACGATCTCGGGGTTGGCCGGCGGCTCGTATGGGTCAGAAACGCCGGTAAAGCATTGAATCTCGCCACTCAGGGCCTTTGCATAAAGTCCCTTCACATCCCGCCGAATGCACTCCTCGACGGGACAATCCACAAAGACTTCCACAAAATTCCCGATCATCTCTCGAACTTCTTCTCTGATTTTTCTGTAGGGTGAAATCGCGGCAGAAATCGCGGCCACACCGTTACGGCTGAGCAGGTGACAGACAAAACCAATCCGGCGAATGTTGGTATCCCGGTCCTCTTTGCTGAATCCCAGTCCTTTGCTCAGATTCGTGCGCACGATATCGCCATCCAGCACTTCAACCTTTTGACCGTAATCAGGTAGTGCCGCGGCCAGCAACTGCGCAAGAGTCGATTTGCCCGAAGAGGGCAAACCTGTAAACCACACTGTAAAGCCTTTGTTGGGACTTTGCATCCTTTTCTCCTCACTTTCTCTCGAGTTTGTTCAAATGAATTGACGGGCGCTTCAGCCCTCCAGCTCCACCTCGGCATCTACAGCCACTGGCGCTTCAGAATGATTTTGCTGCCGGGCCATTCGCAACTCCCGGTACCCTTCGATCAGAATGTGGGCGACCTCGGGACGGGTGAATTCCGGCGGAGGGGCTTCTCCGCGGCTCAGCATCTCCCGCACCTGGGTCCCGCTGAGAATCAGGCGGTGAGATACGTCGTGGGGGCAAGTCTTGTCCGAGACAATTCCCCCACACCGTTTGCAGTGGAAGGCGTGGTCAAAAAACAGGGGCGTGATACCGATTTCCTCGGGCTTAAAGTTGCCGAATATCCTCTGCGCATCGTAAGTGCCGTAATAGTTTCCCACGCCCGCGTGGTCACGGCCGACGATGAAGTGGGTGCAGCCGTAATTCTTTCTCGCGATGGCGTGAAACACAGCCTCTCTCGGACCGGCATAACGCATGCTGGCCGGAAAGACCGCCAGAAATGTCCTGTCTTTGGGGTAGTAGTAACGAAGGAGTCGCTGGTAGCTAAGCATCCGAATATCCGCAGGGATGTCGTCGCTTTTGGTCTCTCCCACCAGCGGGTGTAAAAACAGCCCGTCCACGATTTCCAGGGCGCACTTTTGAATGTATTCATGGGCGCGGTGGATGGGATTGCGAGTCTGAAACCCCACGACCCGGCGCCAGCCGCGACGCTGAAACGTCCGACGGGTTTCGGCCGGATCGAATCGAAATTGCTTGAACAAGGCACTCGCAGGACGGTTCAAGAGGCGAATCTCGCCGGCCAGAAGCACATCACCCTGACGATACAGCCTCGCCACACCCGGATGTGCGCTCTCGGTGGTTCGATACACCGCCTCAGCCTCGCGCCGCTTGTCATAAGCATATTTCTCTTCGACCACCATGGTCGCGACCGGTCGATCTTCCCCGACGTTCAACGCGATCTCCTCCCCCTCGCTAAGCCCGGAAGCGAATTCTTCGGTAACCGGCAAGGTAATGGGAATCGGCCAGACCACACCGTTGGCCAACCGCATCCGCTCGACCACGCTTTCATAGTCTGCCTGTTTCATGAATCCCGTGAGCGGACTAAACGCGCCCACCGCGATGAGCTCGAGATCCGAGGCCGACGTCGAACTCAGCCTGAGCGACCTCAGTGACTTTGACTTGGCCAGCAGTTCAGCACGCTCGTCCCCACGGGCCACACAATCGACCAATTCCCCGCCGTGTGCTGCGATTAAATCCATGGTTTTGTTCCTTTTTCTTATGGCCTTCATGCGATCTCATTCACCCTCTGTTTTGCTTTCCGAATTCTGTGAGTTTACCAACTCGTGAGCGCGCTTGGCCGCGGTAACCACGGCCTTGATGAGCGTCACCCTGAGCTTCCCTTCTTCCAACTCCAGCAGGCCGTCGATGGTGCACCCAGCCGGTGTCGTGACCACATCTTTCAGCAGCGCCGGATGCGCGTTGGACTCCAGAACCATGCGCGCAGCGCCGAGCATGGTCTGGGCGGCCAACTTCGTGGAAATATGACGTGGGATGCCCAGCTTCACGCCGGCCTCCGCCAGGGATTCTACCACCACGTAGAGATAGGCCGGACCGCTGGCGGAAAGCCCCGTGACGCCGTCCATCAGCGCCTCGTCTAAAAAGACGGTTTGCCCTACCGAATCAAAAATCGCCTCAGCGACTTTCAAGTGCTCCTCGTTCGCGTGGCGTCCGCCGCAGAGCACCGTCATGCCGTCGTTGAGCACGCAAGGCGTATTGGGCATGGCCCGCACAACCGGAATTTGAGCAGGCAACCTCTTTTCCACAAAACCCGTCGTGATCGAGGCAGCCACCGTGATGAGCAGTTGCTCCGGAGTGAGCACGCCCGAAATCTCCCGCAGCACTTTGTCCATATTTTGCGGCTTCACCGCGACCAGCACGATATTCTTCCCCTTGACCACTGCCTGGTTGTCCAAAGAAGCCTCGAT
>CAYQOI010000276.1:0-1029 GCA_964419085.1 uncultured Cytophagia bacterium
GTTGCACCACTGCGCATCTATTATAACGAACCCACCTCTCAGTGTCAAGACTTCTGTATTCTGTTTGTTGGATTAAACTTGTGAGGGCCGACTCAAGGAGTTCCCGGACCCCGCTTTCGTGCCCGGGAATGGAGTGCCTTCATCTTTCCGGCGGGCAAAAACGAAACGATGCAACAGGGAGGGCCATGAGGCGAGGGAGCCTGAGACGAACTTCTGGGATCTCTTCAGCGCAAAAAGTGTCCGGGCGCGACCCCATCCCCTCCACGCTGGCCTACCTCCAGGCAGGTCAAGTAAAGCCCTGGACACAAGACAACAGGAGGTCTTCTTCTGCCCCTCATTCGATCGTGAACGTCAACATGAACCCAAACGTGTCGCCGTTGAGGTTGGGACTCAACCCGCGCTCGAGCCTGCCGTCCGGCGTTTCGGTGCTCTTGCTGAAGTAGTCGAGCTTTTTGTACATTACCTCGGCGCCCACCCCGAAGTGGCGGGCGAAGAAAAAGTCCACGCCCAGGGCCAGGTTGACTCCGGAGCCTATAAGCGTATCCGGTGAACCGCGTTCTTCCAGAAAATAAAGGCCGCCGCCCACCTTCGCGTAGGGTTGAAAACGGGACTCGGTCTCGAATTTGTGCTCCACGTTGAGCTCCAGCCCGGCAAAGTCCGAGAACCCGCCGCTCCCATCCTGCCGCCGGTGGTTCGACCCCAGCAGGGTTACCCACAGCGAAAAGCGCCGGGTAAAGCCGTACCCCAGATTGACCATGCCACCGTCCCCTTCGGCCAGGTTGCGCTCGGAAATCATGTCAAAAGAGCCGGTGCCCACGGATGCCTTGATCCCCTTGTGCGAGAAACGACTGGCCTGTTGCTGTTGCTTTTCCTGCGCCCGGGACACGCCGACCAGTGCAAAAAGCAACAGAGAACCCAAAAGAACCGAAAAGAAATTGTGGATCTTCATCTCTACCTCCATTCTGAAAAAAGGTTGCGGACTCCCATCTTAGGAGAGACCCGCCACGTTTTGGTTCCTCTCCACAGAAC
>CAYQOI010000276.1:1039-2398 GCA_964419085.1 uncultured Cytophagia bacterium
ATTAACCCTCCCGTTTTCATAAAACTTTGACAGATCCGGAACACGCGTTTCGTTACGAAATCGTAAGCCGGGGCCGGCGCCCCCTCCACGAAAACGTAATTACCGCTCAACCATGTTCAAAGGCCGTGCCGAACATTGCGTGCCCCGAGATTCTCGCAGAAAATCAACGACTTAGGGAACAAGAGCCCACTTTCGTGAGTGTGAAAGACAACCACACCTGTCGCAAAACATCAGCGCATGGGGTCGGACGCCAGTGACCCGAAAGGGACAAATGTACGAAAATGTTCATCCCCACCCCGCGCAACGTTTCCACGTTCTCTGTAACATCTTGTTTATCTGTGTCTTGTCCTGTCTGGCACGGCGTTTGTATGGCGTTTCCGCGGTTAGCACAAGTAAACGTTCTCCATTCCAGGATGGGAAAAACAGGGGTGAAAAAATTGGTGAATCAAGTGCAACTGCGCATCAGTGACGTCGACGTCAACGAAATCAACAGCTTATCCGCCTCCATCGAGGCGCTCAGAAATCCACGCTACCAGGATTCGGTGGTCCACCGCGGCACCGGTGAGCACGAATTCGTGGTCACGGTGAAACCTGCGACGCTGCAAAGCCTCAAAGACGCCTTGTGGATGGTGCTCCACATCGTGCAGCCGGAGCGCATCGCCATCGAACCCTGAGCGCGTGCCGTCGTCTTCAACCTGAACCTGGCACCCCCACAGCCTGACCGCCACGCGCCAGACGGAATTCCTTGACCAATTGCCGCTGTTTTCGCATATTTCAGCAGCAGAGGCGCGCTTGCCTCCGCGCCCTGAACCACAAGTTGCTGGAGAAATATGCGCGACAAGTACATCCTCGCCGTCGACCTCGGGACGTCCGGACCCAAGGTCGCGCTGGTCTCGCTGCAGGGAGAAATCGTCGCCAGCACCTTCCGGCCCGTCTCCCTCACCCTGCTGCCCGAGGGCGGGGCCGAACAAGACCCGGAGGAGTGGTGGCAAGCTGTCCTCCAGGGAGCACGGGAACTCATCGGACGGGGCGTGGTGCCCACAGACCGCATCGCGGCCATTTCCTGCACCGCCCAGTGGTCCGGCACGGTTCCGGTGGACCGCGACGGCAACGCGCTGGGCAAGGCCATCATCTGGATGGATTCCCGTGGCGCGGCCTACGTGCGGCAGGCCACGTCCGGACCCGTGCGACTCTCCGGCTACGGCATCCACAAGCTGTTCACCTGGCTGCGCCTCACCGCCGGCATTCCGGGACACTCCGGCAAAGACTCCGTTGCGCATATCCTTTATCTCAAGCACAACAACCCACGTCTTTACGAGCAAACCTGGAAGTTCCTGGAACCGAAAGATTACCTCAACC
>CAYQOI010000276.1:2408-5452 GCA_964419085.1 uncultured Cytophagia bacterium
ATTCACCGGCGAGGCCGCGGCGTCTTACGACTCCATCGCGCTGCACTGGGTGACGGACAACCGGAACATCGCCGCAGTGCGCTACCATCCCAAATTGCTGGCCCTGGCAGGCCTCGAGCGCGACCGTCTGCCGGACCTGAAGCGTGCCGTGGACATCCTGGGACCCCTGAAACAGGACGTGGCCCGGGAGCTCGGCCTGCCCGCAACCGTCCCGGTGGTGGTGGGAACACCCGACGTGCAATCCGCGGCGCTGGGCTCCGGCGCGGTGCGGGACTACGCCGGCCACCTGTACATCGGCACCTCCTCCTGGCTCTCCTGCCACGTTCCATTCAAGAAGACCGACCTCCTCCACAACATGGCCTCTTTGCCGTCCGCCATCCCCGGGCGCTACTTTGTGGCCAACGAGCAGGAAACCGCGGGCGCGTGCCTCACCTATCTCAAAGACCGGCTCTTTTTCCCGCAGGATGAGCTGACCCCCAACCCGCCGGAAGACCGCGTCTACCAGAGCTTCGACCGTCTCGCGGCCTCGGCCCCCTGTGGCAGCGGCGGCGTGATCTTCACCCCCTGGCTGAACGGCGAACGCACGCCGGTGGAGGACCGGACCGTGCGCTCCGCCTTTCTCAACCAATCGCTGCAGACCACCAGGGCCCACCTGGTGCGCGCGGTGTACGAAGGCGTGGCCTTCAACTCCCGCTGGTTGCTGCGCTCGGTGGAGGGTTTCATCAAAAAGAATTTCGAAGCCCTGCACATGATCGGCGGCGGCGCCAGGTCGGAGATCTGGTGCCAAATCCACGCGGATGTGCTGGACCGCGCCATCCGCCAGGTGGACGACCCCATTCATGCCAACGTGCGCGGGGCTGCCTGGCTCGCCGCGGTGGCCATCGGCGAGCTGCGCTTCGAGGACATCCCGGAACGGGTGAAGATCGCAAACGTCTTTGACCCCAACCCGCAGAATCGCCGCCTCTACGACGAGATGTTTGAAATCTTCCTGGAAGCGTACCGGAAAAACAAGCGTCTTTACCGCAGGTTGGACCGATTGGCGAAAGCTCGACCTGAAAAAATGCCGGAGAGGAAAGAAGATGTCCGCTGAACAACTGTTTCTGAAATTGCTGGGCCGCCTGAGTCCCCGCCTGGTGGCGCGGTTGGAAAAACACCTGAAGCGAGTGCCGGCCGTGCGCAAGATGATCGACGGCGAGACCACGCAGGTGGTCCGGGAGCTGGAGGCCGCGCTGAAGCCGTACCGCGGCGAGGTCCCTGCGCTTACGCACCTGCCGGAAAACGGCCTGCCCCGGGAAGAGATTCTGGCCCAGATGACGCGACTGGCAGAAAAGGAGCGGGAGAGATGGGACGAAGGCTACGTTTCCGGCGCGGTCTACCACGGCGGCCGGGAGCACGTCGCGTTCCTTAACCAGGTTTACGCGCTCCACTCCCAGAGCAATCCGCTGCACGCCGACCTGTGGCCCAGCGCCACCAAGTACGAGGCGGAGGTGGTGGCCATGACCGCCAAGATGCTGGGCGCGCAGGAAACCGATGTGACCGCGCACCCCGATGAGGCCATTTGCGGCACGGTCACCTCCGGCGGGACGGAAAGCATCTTGCTGGCGATGAAAACCTACCGCGATTGGGCCCGGGAGACGAGGGGGATCACGCGGCCGGAGATGATCGTCCCCGTGACCGCGCACGCGGCGTTCGACAAAGCCGAGCAGTACTTCGGAATCAAGAAGGTGACCATCCCGGTGGACCAAGACTACCGGGCCGACGTCGCGGCGGCGGGAAGGGCCTTCACCCGCAACACCATCGTGGTGGTAGGCTCTGCGCCGTCTTTTCCCCACGGCGTCATCGACCCCATCGCAGAGCTCGCAGAACTGGCGCAGGCGCACAACGTGGGATTTCACACCGACGCCTGCCTGGGCGGGTTCATCCTGCCGTGGGCGGAAAAGCTGGGCTACGATGTGCCGCGGTTCGACTTCCGCGTCCCGGGCGTGACCTCGATGTCCGCGGACACACATAAGTACGGCTACGCGGCGAAGGGAACCTCGGTGGTGCTCTACCGCGGCGCAACCCTGCGGCACTACCAGTATTTCACCGCTACCGACTGGCCGGGTGGGCTCTACTTCTCCCCCACCTTTGCGGGCAGCCGGCCGGGCGCGCTCAGCGCGGTTTGCTGGGCCGCGCTGGCCTCCATGGGGGAACGCGGCTATCTGGACGCCACGAAGAAGATTTTGGAGACCGCGCAGCACATCCGGCAGGGCATCGCAGAGATTCCAGAGCTGAAGGTTCTGGGCGACCCGCTCTGGGTCATCGCGTTCTCCTCGGACGTCCTGGACATCTACAAGGTCATGGATTTCATGTCAAAACGCCGGTGGAATCTCAACGCGCTGCAGAAACCGCCAGCGCTGCACATCTGCGTGACCCTGCGGCACACGCAGGACGGCGTGGCGCAGAAATTCGTCTCCGATTTGAAAGACGCGGTGGCGTACGTGAAAGCCCATCCCGAAGACAAAGGCGAATTTGCGCCGGTGTACGGCATGGCCGCCAACCTCCCCCTCCGGGGCGTGGTGGCCGACCTGCTCCGGTCTTACATCGATTTGCTCTACAAACCCTGACGTGAGGCGAAGAATGAAAACACAACCGGAAGTCCAGCGACTCGTGCAACTCATCGATTACCAGGCGGGCGGCATCGTCAGCCGGTCGCTGCTCAAGAAGGAGAGCGGTTCGGTGACGCTGTTCGCGTTTGCCGCGGGCGAGAAACTGAGCGAGCACACCGCGCCGTACGACGCCCTGGTGCAGGTGTTGGAGGGCGAGGCGGAGATCGTGGTGGGGAAAACGCCATTTGTGGTCAAAGCCGGGGAGATGCTGCACCTCCCGGCCGACGTCCCGCATGCGGTGCAGGCGCGCAGCAATTTCAAAATGGTGCTGACCATGCTGCGGGCGTGAGGGGGGGGAAGCGGATTAGCGGCATCCGGGCAAGGAGTTTGCGAAGAGGTTCAGCAAACCACAAACAAAAAAAGCGGCCGCAACCACCGAAAAACCTCGGTGATGAC
>CAYQOI010000277.1:0-5446 GCA_964419085.1 uncultured Cytophagia bacterium
AGAGTGGTCGGTACCACATCGCGTTGAAGGATGCCAAAGGCCTGGGGAACCCCTCGCCCATCGATTACCGTCTCTCAGTGGTTGCGGACCAGCCGCCTGTGGTGGAGATCACTTTTCCCGGGCGGGACGTCGATCTGAACAAAGACATGCTGCTTCCCCTCACCATCGAGGCGCAAGACGACTTCGGCTTCTCCCGCATTCGTTTGGCGTACAAGATTTTCGAGGGCGGGATCCAGGAAGGCAAACTGCATTTTCTCTCGCTTCCTGTCGCCCGCGCGCAAGACAAAATCCTTTTGAATTACACCTGGGACCTTTCGGAGTTGAAAATCTTTCCCGGAGACCTGGTGAGTTACTACGCAGAGGCGTTCGACAACGACACGGTTTCCGGGCCCAAGCGCGCCAGGAGCACGACGTACCGCGTGCGCTTTCCTTCCATCTATGAGATCTATGACGAGGTGGCGCGCAGCCAGGAAGAATCGTACGACGAGTTGGAGCAGCTTTACGAAGAGAGTCAGGACTTGAAAACCACGCTCGACGATGTCGTACGCCAGATGAAGCGCGACCCTAATCTCAACTGGGAGGAGAAACAGGAGATTCAGGAATCCGCGCAAAAGCAGCAGGAGATGCAGCAGAAGTTGCAGCAAGTGGAATCGAAGCTGGAGCAGATGGTAGACCGGATGCAGCAGAACGACTTGCTGTCGTACGAGACGTTGGAGAAATACCGCGAGCTCCAAAACCTCATGGAAGAGATGCTCACCGACGAGCTGAAACAGGCGCTAAAGGAGCTGCAGAAGTCGTTGGAGGAGCTGGATCAGCAGAAGATGAAGCAGGCGATGGAGAAATTCGCCTCGTCGCAGGAAGAGTTTCTGAAGGGTCTGGAACGCACGCTTGACCTGTTGAAGAAGCTTCAAATCGAGCAGAAGCTGGATGAGAGCATCCGCAAGGCTCAGGAGTTGCGCCGCCGGCAGGAGGAGCTCAACAAACGGATGGCCGATGCGGACAAGCAAGCCAAACGTGAGAAGTACGCGCGGGAACAGCGCGGCGTGCGGCGGGATACGGAAAATCTGGAGTCGGAGCTTGAGCAACTCGAAAACAAGATGAACGAGTTTCCGCAAATGCCACAGGACAAGATCGAGGCAGCGCGGGACCAACTCGGGGAGCAGGCGCTGCAGCGCAAGATGCAGGAAGCCGCGCAACAATTGATGTCGGGAAATCCCGAGGCCGCGCGGAAAAGCGGAGAGCAGGCTTCGCAAGGGCTTCAAGATGTGATCAAGTCGCTGCAGTCCGCGCAACAGCAACTCTCCGCAGAGCAGAAAAAGAAAGTCCAGCAGGCGCTGCGGCGTTCCTCTCACGATCTGTTGGACCTCTCCAAGCGCCAGGAGCGTTTGATGAAATCCACCCGCGGAACCGACCGCAACTCTCCCGAGATGAACGAGCTGGCTGACAAGCAGGAGGATCTGCTTTCGGGGTTGTCCCGGATAGCGAGCCAGTTGACCGAGCTGTCCAAGGAAACATTTTTTGTGACGCCGGAGATGGGGCGCGCGCTGGGGAAGTCCATCCGCAGCATGCAAGACGCGCTCCAGGGTTTTGAAGCGCGCAACTCGGTGAAGTCCAGCCAGGGGCAGGCGCAGGCCATGTCCGGGCTGAACCAGGCCGCGGCGGAGATTCGGAATTCCCTGCAGAGTTTGAGCGGCGCGTCCTCGGCCATCGGTTTCGAGGAGATGATGCAACGGCTCATGGGGATTTCAAACCAGCAGCAAGGGCTGAACCAACGCACCTCGGAGTTGGGCAAATCGCCGGGGGGACTGAGCCCGGAACAGCAAGCGGCGATGTCCCGCCTTGCGGCCGAGCAAAACGCGCTGCGCAAATCGCTGGAGCAGTTGCTCAAGGAGGCCGGCAACCGCTCGGGACTGCTGGGAGATCTCAACAAGGTCACCCAGGATATGGAGGAAGTGGTCAAAGAGCTGCAGAAAAAACGGGTGGACCGGCACACCATAGATCGTCAGAAGCGCATTCTCTCTCGCCTTCTGGACGCGCAGCGCTCCATCCACCAGAGAGATTTCAGCAAGAAACGCCGAGCGGAGACGGCGAAAACATACAAGCCTGCGAATCCACCGGAGTTGCCGGAGACCCCCGAGCTTCGCCGGGAGCGGCTGAAGAACGAGCTGCTCAGGGCCCTGAAGGAAGGCTACTCGCGCGACTACCGGGAACTGATTCAGAAGTACTTTGAAGCGCTGGCGCGCGAGCAGCAGGAAGGGGAGCTGAACAATTGAAGTCGAAACGCACAAAGATCTCCGCTTTTGCCGGTATTTTTATTCTGGCCGGCTTTTCTCTGTTCTGGTCTGCGGGAGCCCGGGCGCTCGCGCAAGGCAATTCCACGGACGGCAAATCGGATATTCGTCGGCACCCGGAGTGGCAAAAAAGAATGTTGCCGGAAGTGACGATCTCTGGGCAGCCGGCCGTGCTGGCCGCCGCGCAAGACCGGAACCTGGGGCGCCTGCAAACCGCGCAGAGCCTGGAGAGACGGGGCAACTATCCCGCGGCGCTCCAGATCTACCGCAGCCTGTACGAGCAAGTTCCCAACAACCTGCTCTACTATGAGGGCGTCAAGCGGAACTTGATGCGTTTGAAGCGCTTCGATGAGCTGCTCCCCATCATCACGGAGCAGTTGCGGAGAACGCGGGATGAGCGCTACGAGGCGGACCTGGGCAACGCGTTCTACAAGCGGGGCGACCGGGAGCGGGGCATGAGCGTTTGGAAGAAGATGCTGCAGGACCATCCGAAATCTCAGGCCGTCTACTCTTATGTGGCTGCGGCGATGTTGGACAACCGGCTGTATGAAGACGCGGCCGCGGTTTATAAGCTGGCCAGAGAGAGGTTCAAGCGCGATGACTTGTTCGTTTTTGAACTGGCAAACATCTACGTGATCCGGCTGCAGTACGAGAAGGCGACGCTGGAGTTTCTCCGGCATTTAGAAAGAAATCCGAATCAATTCAACTACATCGAGGGCCGGATCGCCGGGTACACCAAGGAGCCAGAAAGCGCGGGCAAAGTGGCCACGGTGCTGCAGGCTTACCTGAAGCAGTCGAAACATCCCGATCTGGTGCGCAAATTGCTGGCCGACCTCTACTTGCGCAGCGAAGACTACGACCGGGCGCTGCAGGAGTTCAGTCTGCTGGAAAAGAGCAAAAAGGCCAGCAACAAGAACGCCGCGACGGCCGGCCGCGACATTTATTTCTTTGCCGAAAAATCGCTCCATGCCGGCCGCTACGATTATGCGAACCGGGCGTTCGACCTGGTGATCGCCAACTACGCGGATACCCCCTACCTCGTACGTGCGCTCTACGGCAAAGCTCTCGCGCTGCAGCTTCAGGGCCAGGCAAAGGAGGCGCTGGCGGCGTACGATCAGTTTTTGCAAGCCTATCCGAACCATCCCCTGGCTCAGGACGCGCTGTTCCAAATCGGCGAGATCAATTTCCAGGAGGGGGTTGATCTCGATGAAGCCCTGCGTGCATATGACCGGATTCTGAAACGGTGGCCGCGTGGACGGCATACGCTGCGCGCTCATTTTCGCATCGGCGACTGCTACGCGGCGCGAGGGGATTTTCAGCGCGCCCGAACCTGGTACTCGCGCGCCAAGGGGTCGGCTCTGGCTACGCCTGCGGCCAAAGAGGAGGCGCTTTACAAATTGGCCTATCTCGATTTTGTGCAGGGAGAATACGACCTCGCGCTTGAGAAGCTGAATCAGGTGACCGCAGATCTCACGAGTGCACCGGTGGAGGGCAGCTATGTGAATGACGCACTGGAGCTGATTTTCCTCATCGAAGAAAACAAGAAAGACGCGGAAGACGCGCTGAAGCTCTATAGTGAGGCGCAAAAACTGAAACTGGAAAGAAAGACGGCAGACGCCATAAAAACGCTACAACAGGTGGTCAGCAGGTATCCGGCGGCCGCGATCCTCGATGAATGTTTGATGGACCTCGGCGAGCTGGAAAGTCAGCGCGGAAACCACCTCGCGGCCATCGGCTATTTTCGGGGGGTAGTGGAGGAACACCCCGAAAGTGTGTACGCCTCACTGGCACAGAAGCGTATCGGTGACATCTATGAAACCGGGTTGGGGGACACGCAAAAGGCCGTGCAAGCCTACGAGAAAGTGCTCGTGGAGTATCCCAACAGCACCTATCTGGAAGAGGTGCGCCAGAACCTACGACGCCTGCAGTCCGCGCAGAAACTGAGCAACTGATATGAGAGGTTTTTTTCTTTTCCTCGCGCTTTCGGTCGCGACGACCTGTTCGGCGCAAAAAATCCTGATCCCGATGGACCTGAAGCAATCCGACCACCTGAAAGCCTACGGGGTTGCCTACTGGGCGCTGGAGCGCTCCATCAACGTGGAGTGGTTGCTGAACTACCGCGGGGGCTCGTTCATGTTGGACTTTTACCCGGCCGTGGAACGGGAACTCCGGCTGCGCGGCGTGTCGTTTACGACGCTGAGCGGGTCGCAGGCCGCGCAAGTCTACGCCGAGATCGAGCAAGGAAACATGGATGTGGTGTTGCTGGAAAAGGCGCCACGGATCGCGGTCTACACACCGCCCAACAAGCAGGTGTGGGACGATGCGGTCACGCTGGCCCTGACCTACGCGGAGATTCCCTACGATACGCTCTGGGATGAAGAGGTGCTGCGCGGGGACCTGGAGAAGTATGATTGGTTGCACCTCCACCATGAGGATTTTACCGGTCAGTACGGCAAGTTCTACGCCAACTTTCGCAACGCGCCCTGGTATATCGAGGAGGTGCTGAAGAACGAAAGCATCGCCAAGAAGCTGGGCTTCGCAAAAGTGTCAGAGGAGAAGAAGGCTGTGGCCCGGGCTATCCGGGAATATGTCTTGAAAGGTGGCTTCATCTTTGCCATGTGCTCGGCTACCGACACCATCGATATCGCGTTGGCCGCCGGAGAGACCGATATTGTGGACGCGGTCTTCGACGGCGATCCGGTGGATCCCAATGCGCAGCAGAAGCTGGACTACTCCCAGACGTTTGCGTTCGAGAATTTCGTCATCGAACCGAATCCGCTGGTCTACGAGCATTCGGATATCGACTATCCCCCCAGCAACATGCCCAGGGTGCGCAGCGCGGAGGCGGACTATTTCACGCTGTTCGAATTCTCGGCCAAATACGATCCGGTGCCCACCATGCTCACGCAAAACCACGTTTCGGTGGTCAAAGGGTTCATGGGCCAGACCACCGCGTTCCGGCGCGATCGGATCAAGAAGTCGGTGACGATTTTGGGCGAAGTAGAGGGAACCCCAGAGGTCAAATACATTCATGGTAACCTGGGTCGCGGTACGTTCACGTTTTACGGCGGACACGACCCGGAAGACTACCAGCATTTTGTCTACGACCCCCCGACGCAGTTGTCCCTGCACAAAAACTCTCCCGGTTATCGCCT
>CAYQOI010000278.1:0-3334 GCA_964419085.1 uncultured Cytophagia bacterium
CGAGACTCAGGTGGGCATCCGCATCGGACGGGTCGATACGCACTATCTGGAGGTAATGTTTTTCCGCGGCCTCGATATCTCCCTTGCGGTGGTACAAGGCAGCTAGAAGCCTCTGGCTGTCCACGTAGTTGGAATCCAGTTTGATGCTTCTTTCCAGCATCTGCATGCCGGTGTCCACCTTTCCCAGCATGATGTAGTTCTTCGCCACCGCATAACAAATGGACGCGGAGTTCGGGGCGTAGATGAGAGCTTCGGAGTAAGCGTCCAGCGCCTTGTCGTAGCGCTCCTCCAGTTCATAGATCGCGCCCTGAATAACCAGCTCGGCGGCTTTGGGATGGTAAGAAGGCGCGCCTTTCTTGTGATTTTGCGCGCGCACAGATACAGAGCTAAGTAAGGATAAAACAACAAGCTGGACGAGGATCGTGGCGACTTTTCCGTTCATGGGAGAAGAAAACAACCTTTTCTAATGATTTTTAACTTCAAAATATATCAATAATTACCTACAAATCCAACAAAAAATTTGTTCCAAGCACTTGACACAAAATTGAATAATTGCTATTTTTGTCTTCAAATATCGTTCACCCCAAAAAGCGGAGAGAGGACATGTCGACTTCTTTAGACCGCCGTTCCTTTTTGAGACGAGCAGCCAGCTTGGGTTTTTCCATTCCCTTTGTTGGACGTCTTTCCAATCTTGTGTTCACGCCCACCACCAGCCAGAAAAAGCTTCCCATTATTCTGTGCAGTCGCGGGGAAAAATGGGGGAAGAAAGTCCTCACGCCGGCCTTTGAGGCGTTGCACACCACCGGCCATATTCTGGATGCGGTGGAAAAAGGCGCGAATGTGGTGGAATTAGACCCCGAAGACATGACCGTCGGCTACGGTGGTCTGCCAAACGAAGAAGGCGTGGTTCAACTGGATGCCTCGGTGATGTACGGTCCCACGCACAATTGTGGCTCGGTGGCCGCGCTGGAACGGATCAAGACGCCGTGCTCGGTGGCTCGACTGGTGATGGAACGTACCGACCACATGCTGCTGGTGGGCGAAGGCGCGCTGCGCTTCGCCAAAGCGCACGGCTTTAAAGAAGAAGACCTGCTCACCGACAAGGCGCGGCTGCGCTGGCTGAAGTGGAAGGAAAACCTCAGCGAGGAGGACGACTGGTTCCCGCCGGCTGACGGCAAGTACGAAAAAGAAGAAGAGCGCAGCACCGGCACCATCAACGTTCTGGGAATCGACGGAGACGGGAACGTCGCGGGCATCACCACCACCAGCGGTCTGGCCTGGAAGATCCCCGGCCGGGTCGGGGATTCCCCCATCATCGGGGCAGGCCTTTATGTGGATAACGAGGTGGGTGCAGCCGGCGCCACCGGCCGCGGAGAAGAGGTCATCCGAACCTGCGGCAGTTTCTTTGTGATCGAGAAAATGCGCAACGGAATGTCGCCTCAGGAAGCCTGCGAAGCCATCTGCAAGCGCATCATCGACATCAACGGCGGTCCCAAGAAAGTCAACTTCACCGACAAATTCGTCGCGGTGAGCAAAAACGGGGAAGTCGGATGCGCGGCCATTATGGGAAGGAAAGGCAAAGAGCCGGAAGCTTCTTACATCAATGAGGACGGCTTTCAGGTCATCAAAGGGACCTACCTGATCGAAGCGCCGGAGAAAAAGAAGTGAGCGGAGCTCACGAGTCCCCGATGTGCTCCTCGTACAGCTCCTTGTGATCGGGGTCCATCGCCGCTAACTTTTTGAAGATTTCGTTCTTGTTGCTCGCGTCTTTGAACAGGTCGATGAATTCGGTGTAGTGCGCATCGAGAAACTGCTTGGGCTCGTCGAAGTCGGGTTTCTTTTGCAAGACCTCGTCGAGCATGTCCAGGGCGATTTTGAGATTTTTTCGGGCCTCATCCAATTTGTCTTCGGCGATGTATAAGCCGTAGAAGAAGTAATCTTTCATCCTCCGGAAGGTGAGAAACGGTTCCGTAAACACCTTCTTGATCAGCTCCTGACGTTCGCGCCATCCGAGGATGAATTCGGTGCGAACGAATTTACCCAGCGCCGCGATCGCTTTCGCTCTTTTATAATAAAAGTCTCCCCCATATTCGCCGTACTTGTCAAGCTCGCTGCCGAGAATCATATTGACGTAAAAGTCGATGATGCCGGTCAGCGGGCCGATGGCCTGCTCGTTGTACGTCAGGACCTCGTTCTGCTGGTACGGAAAACGCACACGTTTATCGAAATACTGGACGTCGGAGCTCGAGATGAGGAATTCGCACTTGTACCGGTCTTCGATATTGGATGGGATATCCTTCAAAAACATCTGGATCGTGATCTCGATGGGTTCCACATCGCTGTCGGTTTCCTCGAACCAATCGACGCTTTCGATGTAGTTCTTCACCACGTTGTGGAAATCCCGCATCTTATCTTGCTCGTCGATGGGGAGTCGGTCGATGATCACGTGGACATTCGCCTTGACCTGTGCGCCCAGAAGAACGGTTGTGCCGAACAGAAGAACACCACAAAAGAAAACCGGGAAAAGAAAACGCAGAACTCGAAGAGAAAAGCACGGAGGCTTGAAATCAACCACAATTATCCTCCTTGGGTCGCTTTGATAAGGGATAAGAACGTCTGTTTAAAAATATAGAAAAATTAACAGCTGTTTGTCAAGGGAATAATTCTATGGCTTAGATCATGAGAGGCTTGCGTCTGCTGCTGCCGCCGATGGCGGCCGTTCTCCTGCTTTTGTTCAGCGATCGATCAAATTGCGGTGTCGGAGACCTTCCCATCGGTGCGCGCTCCCTGGCCATGGGAGGCGTCGCGGCTGCGTTGGTGGACAACCCGAACGCGCTGTTCCTCAATCCGGCCGGGCTGGGCCGGGTGCACGGGGCAGGCGTTTCGCTGTTTTACCAAAAGCCTTTCGGGCTGCAAGATGTGCACCTGGGCAGCGCCGCGCTTGCCCTGCCGGTCAAACACGTTCACATCGCTGCCGGCGCGGTCTTCTTCGGAAATGCCGTTTACAAAGAACAGCGCCTCGCCTTGGCGCTGGGCCATCACTACCGCGAAACACTCTTCCTCGGGGTCGCAGCCACCTACCAGTCCACCCGGATCCAGGGGTACGGCAGCGCCGGCGCATTCGGTCTCGATCTCGGCCTGCTCTACGCGCCGTCGCCGCAATTCAACTGGGGTCTGCACGTGACGAACCTCAACCGGCCGACTCTCGGAACCGGTGGTGAAAAGCTCCCACGCAGTTTCGCTTTCGGCTTCACCACCAGACCGGCACCAAGACTGCTTCTGGGACTCGAAGTCTATAAAGAGACGGGCTTTTCTGAGGAGATTCGCTTCGGCG
>CAYQOI010000278.1:3344-5430 GCA_964419085.1 uncultured Cytophagia bacterium
GCGTGGAACTGCGTCCGTTCAGCAAGCTGGCGTTGCGCGCGGGAACCGCAAACAATCCCAATCGCTTCTCCAGCGGCTTCGGCCTCAGATTGCACGGCCTGACGCTCGACTATGCGTTCTTCACCCACAACGATCTCGGAACCACACACCAGTTCTCCCTTTCCTTTCATTTCGGCAAGAAAGAATCCACTGCACGGCTAACTTCTTCCCGCAGCAGGCAAGCTGCACTGCCGGCGGCGCAGGAAGGGAGAAAAGCCGAAGGTCCGGCGAAAGTGGACCTCAACACCGCGAGCCTCCAGCAACTCGTAGCGCTAAAAGGCGTCGGCGCAAAGCTCGCAAAAGCCATCATAAACTACCGAACCCGGCACGGGCCGTTCCGCGCCGTCGAAGACCTTCGCAAGGTGCCCGGCATCGGGTTAAAAAAACTCAAACAGTTAAAGGAACACGTAACCGTAGAACCGAACTTGCGGGAGTAAGGGCATGAGAACACTGCTCTTGACCACAGGACTGCTGGCCGCCTGGCTTCCTTTTGCCCCTACTGTGTTCTCTCAGGAAACGCCCGACGAAAACTTACTGGAAGCGCAGACGGAAAGCTCGGACCAGTCTGAGCTGTTTGAACGCCTCCAGGAGCTCCGGGAACATCCCTTGAATCTCAACCAGGCGACGCGGCGGGACCTCGAACGTATCCCCGGACTCAGCGCCGCACTCATCGGGCACATTCTCGAATACCGGGAGAAAAGCGGTCCGTTTCGCTCGGTGGAAACGCTCCTGGCCGTTCCCGGGATGGATCAGGCCACCTACGATTACCTCAGACCCTTTGTCACGCTTGCAGAGCACAAAAAAACGTCGCGGCCTGCTGTCTTTCGCGTTCGCAGTCGGGTCTCTGACCCCATCGACCGCGCGGTAGGCTTCAAGGACGGCACCTATCCCAACTCGCCACAAAAGCTCTACACGCGACTTCAGTTTCGTCTGCACGAGCGGGTCCGCGGCGGTGTGCTGGTGGAGAAGGACAGCGGAGAACGACGTTTCGACGATCTGCGGCTCTACCACCTGGCGTTCCGGCTCAGCGACCAGGCGCTCCTCTTCCTGGGCGACTACACTCTGGAAGTCGGCCAGGGTTTGGTGCTCTGGGGTCCGTACGGCTTCTCCAAAAGCGCGGAAGCGATCTATCCGCTCCGCAAGCGCCCGCGTGGCCTGCGAGGCTACCTCACCGTAGACGAAAACGCAGCTCTCCGCGGCGCAGCGACCCGCCTGAAGCTGGGCATGGCAGAACTGCTCGCGTTCGTCTCTCGCAAAAAACTGGACGCCACTCCGAGCTCAGACGACGCGGTCTCGAGCTTGTTCACCACCGGGCTTCATCGTACCCGCACGGAGGAAAACAAAAAAGATGTGCTGGCCGAATCCGTAATTGGGGGGCATTTGTCGTATATTCTTCCTGTGGGGCTGAAGCTCGGTCTGTCGTACGTTCATTCTAATTACGACAAAACCATAAGCAGCAGCGACCTGGTGCGCAAGCGGTACGCGTTCCGCGGCAAGACCAACGAGGTCATGGGTGTGAATTGGTCCTGGGAGGGCCGCCAGTACCAGCTTTTCGGCGAGTTTGCCCGCTCCAAATCCGGCGGCACAGCCCTGTTGGCCGGCACGATTCTGGACTTCGACGCGTTGCGGCTGGCGTTTCTGCACCGCAATTATCAAAAAGATTTTCAGAATTTCCGCGCGTTCGGGTTTGGCGAAAGGAACGGTGCCACCCAAAATGAAGTGGGGTACTACACCGGCCTGGAGTACAAACTGAGCCGGGGGACAACTGTGCGAGCGTACTACGACATTTTCAGGCAGCCGTGGCGCACCTTTTTTTCATCTTTGCCCGGCCAGGGCCAGGAGCTTCTTACCCAGGTGGAACAGCGGCTGGGCAGACGCGTGATACTTACGGTACGATTCAGGCAAAAAACCAAAGAGGAAACGGAAAAAGTGGTGGATGCCCGAGGACGCGCAAAAGAAGAATTCTCCGATGAAACCGTCACCCGCTGGCGCGTGCAAGCTGACGTGCACGTGTCTCGCAGACTCGCGCTGCGCGGCCGTGTGGAGC
>CAYQOI010000279.1:0-5430 GCA_964419085.1 uncultured Cytophagia bacterium
CCGTGTCGATCGCGTGATGTGGCCGCGCCGCGTGACCGCTCTTCCCGATCACATTCAGGATGAACTCGTTGCAGTTGGCGGTGAGCACACCCTTGCGCAATCCGATCTTGCCCACCTGGATTTCCGGGTCCACATGAAATGCCAGGATGTGGTCGACGTCTTGCATCACCCCTGCCTTCACCAGCTCGCCGGCGCCGCTCGGGGCCGTCTCCTCCGAGGGCTGGAAAATGAACCGAACCGTTCCGGGCAATTCCGTCCCCAGTTTCTGCAGCGCCTTTGCCACGCCGATGACGATGGCCATGTGACTGTCGTGACCGCAAGCGTGCAGCGCCCCCGTCACGCGCGAGGCGTAGGGCACATCTTTTGAGTCGTGCAACGGCAGAGCGTCCATGTCGGAGCGAATGGCCAGCACCCCCTTGCCGCCGCCCTTGAGTTCCGCCACCACGGCAGTGCCGCAGACACCCTCCTGGACTTCCAGCCCAACCCGCTTCAGTTCGCCGGCGACGCGTTCTGCGGTTTTGAATTCCTTCCAGCTCAATTCGGGATACGCGTGAAAATCCCGCCGCAACGCGACGAGTTCATCCTTCATCTGCCGAACGACCTGCTGAATCCTATCGAATGTCGGGAATCCCGCGCTCATGAAATCGTTCCTCTTCGCCCCAGAAAACGACAACCGTGTTCATCTTGTATGCACAAATCTCCCAAAATGGTGAAACACGGCTACAATTTGAATCGCTTGTTTTACGAAATTGTTTAGTACGCAAGTTCCACAGATGATAAGAAAATCGACACTGAGAAGCAAGCCAGGAGTAAAGATGTTTCGTCGCTGCAACACTTTTTCCTTGCGGTGGCTTTGTCTCCTGGTTATATTTGGTCGGTCATTTTCGCAAACCAAGAAAGGAGCCTTCTTCCAATGAAAAGAGTCACATTGCGTCTGTTGTCCTTGGGGATGCTGGCGGCTTTCGTTCTAACGGCCGGGTGCTCCACCCAGACCGCCGGCGAACGGGACCGCGATCCCCATTCCTTCGCCAACCCTGATGAGGTTGTCACCAAACATGTCGACCTGGATTTGCGAGTCGATTTCGGAGAAAAACGTCTCATCGGGAAGGTCAGACTTACGGTCGAGAACAAAACGGGGACGAAAGAACTCGTACTGGACACCCGGGACCTGGATATCCAAAAAGTGACGCTGGGCGAGCAGGAAACCGAGACCACATTTGAACTGGGCGAGGCAGTGGAATATCTCGGGCAACCGCTCCGCATCGCGATCACGCCCGACACCAAACTTGTCACCGTCTATTATTCTACCAGCCCGAAAGCGGCCGCGCTGCAGTGGCTGGCACCCGAACAAACCGCGGGCGGCAAGCACCCATTTCTTTTCACCCAATCCGAGGCCATCCTCGCCCGCACCTGGATCCCGTGCCAGGACAGTCCCGGCATTCGGGTCACCTACCGAGCCCGCATTCAAACCGACCCGGAGTTGATGGCGGTGATGAGCGCGAAGAACGGCACCACCAAGACGCGCGATGGCGTGTACACGTTTGAGATGCCACAACCCATTCCGTCTTATCTGTTCGCGCTGGCGGTGGGTGACCTCGCGTTTCGCCCCCTGGGCCCGCGCAGCGGCGTTTATGCTGAACCCTCGGTGGTGGACAAAGCCGCGTGGGAATTCGCTGACACGGAAAAGATGATCGCCGCGGCAGAAGAGCTGTACGGACCCTACCGCTGGGGACGCTACGACATCCTCGTGCTTCCACCAAGCTTTCCCTTTGGTGGCATGGAAAATCCACGGCTGACCTTTGCCACGCCCACGGTTTTGGCCGGCGACCGTTCTCTGGTAGCGCTCATCGCGCACGAGCTGGCCCACTCCTGGTCCGGCAATCTGGTGACCAACGCCAACTGGAACGACTTCTGGCTCAACGAGGGGTTCACCACCTACTTCGAACACCGCATCATGGAAAAGCTGTACGGCAAGGATTACGAGGAAATGCTGGCCCAACTGAGCTACGAAAGCCTGGAACACGACCTGCACGATCTCGGCCCCAGCAGCGCCGACACCCATCTGCATCTCAATCTCAAAGGCCGGGACCCGGACGAGGGCATGACGGCCATCGCGTACGACAAAGGCCACTACTTTCTGCGCACCATGGAACATCTGGTGGGCCGGGAGCGCTGGGACGCGTTCTTACGCAGCTACTTCGACAAATTCGCGTTCCAGAGCATGACCTCGGACCGCTTCGTGGACTACCTGAAGAATCAGCTCATCAAAGGAGACGAGGCGCTGGCGCAGAAGCTGAAGGTCGAGGATTGGGTGTACGGGCCGGGAATACCGGACAACGTCGTCACGGTTCGGTCGCGGGAATTCGAAAAGGTGGAAGCCCAGCTCTCAGCGTGGCAAAAGGGCACCCCGGCGGTCAAGCTGCAAACGAAAAACTGGACCACGCACCACTGGCTGCATTTTCTGAACAAGCTGCCCGACAAGCTGACGCTGGCGCAGATGCAGGACCTGGACAGAGCCTTTCATTTCACCAAAACACACAACTCCGAGATTCTGTGTGCCTGGCTGCAGCACGCGATCGTGAGCCAGTACAAACCCGCTTACCCTGCGCTGGAAACCTTCTTGACCCATGTGGGACGGCGGAAATTTCTCAAACCGCTCTACGCCCGATTGGCCGAAACCCCGGAAGGTCTGGCCATGGCCCGACGCATTTACCGCAAAGCCCGTCCGCTCTACCACTCCATCGCCACTGGGACCCTGGACGAGATTCTGGGCTGGCAAAGCGGATCGTAAGGTCAGGCGGTGCGCGGGTTGAGCAGGTCTAAAACTTGTTGGTGAATGGTGCCGCCGGTGGCGACGATGCTGGTGCCGTGCACCGGGTCGTCGCCCCGGAAATCGGTGATCGTCCCCCCTGCCCCGGTCACGATGGGGATGAGCGCCAGGGAATCCCAGGGGTGCATGATGGGGTCGAGCATGATGTCCACACAGCCGCAGGCCAGCAAGAGATAACCGTAGCAGTCGCCCCAGCCACGGTACACGCGCACCTGTTTGCGTAGGGCCTCAAAGCGCTCAAAATCCTGGTGCTCTTTGATGAGATAGGGATCGGTGGTGAGCAAAACCGCGTCTGAGATCGCGGTGCAGGCCCGCGCGCGCACCGGCTTGCCGTTGAAGGTGGTCTGGTGACCCGAGCCCACCACCAACTCGCCCAGGATCGGCTGGTGGATGACCCCCAGAATGGGCCGCTCACCGCGGAGCAGCGCGATGAGCGTTCCGAACATCAGTCCGCCTGCGATGAAATTTCGGGTGCCGTCGATGGGGTCGAGAACCCATTTGTAGGATGCGTGTTCGTTGTGCCAGCCGAACTCCTCGCCCAGGATGCCGTGGTCGGGGAAGGCCTCCATGATCATCTCACGCATCCGTTCTTCGGCCTCTTTGTCTGCCTGGGTGACCGGAGACGCGTCCTCTTTTTGCTCCACCGAAAGAGGCTTGCGGAAATAGCTCCGAATGACCTTGCCACTTTCCTGCGCCAATCGTCGCACCAGGCTTTCGACCTCTTCCCAGCTCAGGTCGCTTGCTTCGCCGCTCGCGGATGGGGTCATGCGGTTAATCCTTGTGTTTGGCGCGTCCACACACTCACCGTGGCCGACGCCATCTCCGGGTCAATTCTTTGCAGCGTTCCACAGCTTCGCGACTTCGTCGCGCAGTCCCAGATACTCCCAGCGCTGTAGCGCGATGGGGACGTTGCCATTCTCCATCATGTAATCATGGTAGTCGCGCAGCGTGAACTTGTCCCCCATCTTGATTTTCGCCTCGGAGATGAGTTTGAGGATCTGCAGTTTCCCGATCTGGTAGGAAATGGCCTGGCCCGGCGTGGAGGCGAAAAAGCCCGCCTCCGCCTGTGCGGTCGCCGCATCCATCGGCACGGTGGAGGCCAGATAGTCGCCAGCCTGCGCGATGGTGTACTTCCCCAGCGCCAGATTGACGTCCACATCGACACGCAGCGCGCGAAGCCGCATAAAACGGTAGATGATCTCGCGTGTGCGCGGCCGGTTGTCGAACAGCCCAAACTGGAGCAAAAGCTCCTCCACGTAGAACCCGATGCCTTCGTTGGCGCCTGAGTCGAAATAGTGCCGCCGGATGGGGTCCGGGTTGGCCCAGGAGCGCGCTAACTGAAAATAGTGCCCGGGAACGCCCTCGTGAATGATCAGCGGCCTGGGGTCTTTGGCCGAGGCCAGGGAAAAGAAGCCCAGCTTAGGGGAGGGCTCCGGAATGTAGCGTACCGCGTTTTCGTCTAATCGGGTCGCCGAGGTCAGGTCATCGAGAACACCCATATTGGCCAGCGGCGCCAGATACGGCGGGATCTTTCGGTTGACGTAGTGCTGCATCCAGTCCGGCACGCTCATGATGTTTTTTTCCTCCAGGAAACGCCGAATCGCGAGCTCATCCTTGCGCTCCTGTTCGATCTGCTCCTCCGCCGAAGAAAAGAGCGGCAGTTCCGGCAACCCGGCGTTGCGCAGGCGCTCGTACTCATCGAACGCCACCGCGCGATTCCATTCCAGACGGCCCATCTGCAGCAGTTCCTCGGGCGTGTACGGCAGCAGCGCGACCTGCGACAGAAAGAATTCGTACCCCTCCCTGCCCACACTGAACTGGTTCGCCATGTTCTCTTTTTTCGTTTCCAGCCACTGCAAGTAGCTTTCCAGCGCGGCAGCGGCCTTTTCCACCGCGAGGTCCAGTTTAACACGCAAGTCCGGAGGGAACAGCCCCTTAAGCGCCGCGGCACAGGCACGCAGGCGTTTGCGCGGGTTTCGGGCCTGGGCCAGTGCGATCTCCGCGAAAGCTCTGACCGGCTCGGTGAGATTTCGCCGCGCGTATTTCAGGGTTCGGGGGAAAGAATTCAGGCGCAGAATGATGTTCCGTGCGCGGTTTTCGGTCATGGGTGTGTGAATGAGCAGCAGTTCGAACACCGCGCCGAGGGTTTGCTGCACGTAGAATTCGGGGTGGCGTTGCGGCAGCCGCAGGATGTTCAGTTCCCAGTTCACTCTTTGGATCGCCGAACGCAGCAGCAGGTAGTCCACGCTGTCGGCCCGGGACCAGCCGGTGCGCGGGATCGCGTCCAACCGCTGCAGGAACACCCCGACCTCGCGGCGGGAGCGGGCCAGCGCGTCCGGAGAGACATCCGGCACCCAGCCGTCGGGACGTTCAATCCGCGGGATGTCGTCTCCGGTGGCAGGCTGGGTGACGGCACGCCATGTAAAGAATTCCTTTGCGAAACGTTGCAGCTCCGGATTCAGTTGGGCAGAGGCCGAGGAAATCAGGGTCAGAATGAGCAGGATCGTTTTCACAGTGCGTCCTCCAGTAATCAATGGGTTGCGGTTATTTCGATGCGTGGCTCCCCAGGAATCTGGTCAGCGTCTGCTCCTGGTTTTCCC
>CAYQOI010000280.1:0-5427 GCA_964419085.1 uncultured Cytophagia bacterium
AGCAATTCCAGGAACCGGTTTGAGTAAACACAAGTCGTTGTTTTTTCAAGGGTAGGTGCTCCCGCTGTTTCATATTTGCACACTGTTCCGCTTCTCCTACCGGGTTCTGTCAGGCCCCAGCAGGGGCCTCGCATGCGTTACTGGGCCAGCTTCGTCAAATCCCACATGGGCAGAAAAATGGCCAGCGCCAAAAACAGCACGATGATGCCGACTCCCACCGTCAGGATGGGCTCGATCATGGAGGTCAAGTTCCTGACCGCATAATCGACTTCTGCGTCATAGTGCTGGGACACATTCAATAACATGGTATCGAGCGAGCCTGACTGCTCGCCGATGGCGATCATGCGCACTACCATGGGAGGAAAAATCTCGCCTCTGCCGAGAGGGGCGGCGAGCCCTTCGCCTTGCAGGATCCCCTCCGCGGCCTTCTCGATTTCCTTCCCGATGACGACATTTCCCACCGTTTTGGCCGTAATTTCAAGCGTCTGCAGGATGGGCAGGCCGCTGCTGTTTAATGTTTCGAACATGCGTGTAAACCGGGACATCGCGGTTTTCAGACTCAAGGGACCGAGAATCGGCAGCGTGAGCTTGACGTTGTCCCAACGATAGGCCCCTTCTTCGGTTTTGATGTATTTAAGAAACGCAAAGCCGGCCCCGCCGAGAACAGCAAGAAGCAGGTACCAGTAGTGAGCAAGCAGCGCATGAAACGCGATGAGCATTCTGGTAGGCAACGGCAACGTGACGCCCATTTTCTTGAACAGTCCGATGAAATTGGGCACCACGAGCATCATCAGCACGATAAAGGCGATGACCAGCGAGACGATGACGATAATCGGATACCGCATGGCGGACTTAATTCGGGCCTTGGTCTCACGGTCGTGTTCCATCAGTTCGGCCAGGCGGTTCAAGACTTCATCCAGCCTGCCGCCGACTTCGCCCGCGCGGATTGAATTGACATATAAATCAGAGAACTCCCTGGGATGCTTCATCAGCGCCTCAGAAAAACTGAGTCCGCTCTCGATGTCCACGTAAACCTGCTGGATAATCTCCTTTAATCGCTCGCTTTCGGTTTGATCAACCAGGGCCTGCAGCGATGAGAGCAGCGGCACACCCGCCTTGAGCAGGGTAACCAGTTGTCGGGTGAAGATGATGATCTCGTTGGTCTTGAGCTTGCGCCGGGAAGAGAAAAGCTTAATCTCGGCGTAACTGCTGCGAGCCTTGATGTTCAGCGGAAGATAGCCGAGCTGATCCAGCCGCTCGGCGACGGCCTCTACCGTGGACGCCTCCATCTCTTCGTGAATCTCAGCACCTTCCGGCGTGATCGCTCTGTACTCAAAGACTGGCATCGCGCAGCGGACCTCAAAGAAGTTGCTGGTTATCGCTTGACCTTGATGCGGTACTTCTGCAGCTTTCGGTAGAGCGTGGTTCGGCCGATCCCCAGCTCGTTGGCTGCGCTGGACATGTTGTAGTTCGTCAGCCGCAGCGCCTGCATGAGCACCTCTTTTTCCAGTTCCTTCAAGGGCGTAATCGATTTTGTGAGGGTGACGACTTTCTTCAGGTCGATGAAGGTATCGGTGTTGTTGAAATTCTCCTTAAAGGAGGTGACGGTGATGGGTAGATGTTCCGGCGCGATCACTCCGTCACTGGCATTCAAAAAAGACCGCTCCAGGACGTTTTCTAGCTCACGTACATTTCCGGGCCACTCGTAGTGGATCAAGTAATCCATCGTCCGCGGCAACAACGCCTTGACCCTCTTGCGGTACTGTTTGTTGTACTTTTCCAGGAAATGCGCGACAAGGGTGGGAATGTCCTCTTTTCTCTGCCTGAGCGGCGGGACAAAGATGGGATAGACGTTGATGCGATAGTACAGGTCCTCCCGGAAATTGCCTTTGCGCATCTCCTCTTCCAGATTGCGGTTGGTCGCGGAAATGACGCGCACGTCGACCTCTACCATCTCCGTGCCGCCGACGCGCTGAAACTTGCGTTCCTGCAACACACGCAGAATCTTCACCTGCGTCGACTGGGCCATCTCGCCGATCTCATCCAAGAAAATCGTTCCCCCGTTTGCCTGCTCGAATTTTCCCAGGCGCCTGGCGTAGGCTCCGGTGAACGCGCCACGTTCGTGTCCAAAAAGCTCGCTCTCCAGCAAGCCTTCCGGGATTGCGGCACAGTTTACCGCCACGAACGGCTTGTCTTTCCTGGGACCGTTGAAATGAATCGCCTTGGCCAGCAGCTCTTTTCCTGTTCCGCTTTCTCCAAAAATCGACACGGTCACGTTGGTGTCCACCACTCGCTCGACGCAGCGGAAGACTTCCTGCATCTTCTTGCTCTGTCCGACGATTTGATCGAAGCTGTAGCGGCTGCGCAGTTGGCCCGAGAGGCGGGAAATCTCACTGCGCAGTTCCCTGGTCACCAGGGCGTTCTTAAGGGAAATCAGCAGCTTGTCCCACTCAACCGGCTTGGCGAAATAATCGTAGGCGCCCAGTTTCATGGCCTCCACTACGGTCCCAACCTTGCTGTCTCCGGTGAGGATGATGACCGGCAGCCCCGGGTCGATGCGTTTGATGCGTTTGAGTGTGTCCAGTCCGCTGATAAGCGGCATATGAAGGTCCAGAATCACCAGGTCGTACTGACAGATGCTGAGCATCTGCAGTGCCTCATAGCCGGAAGTAGCCGCGTCAGCATGGTAATTGTGACCTTGCAGGATTTCCTGTAACGTTTTAACAAAGTCGAGTTCGTCGTCAACAGCTAGTATTGAAACCGTTTTGGCCATATTAAGGTCAAACCCCAAACTATCCGATGCCGAATTGTCACGCAAATTTCTTAATCTGTATCGTCATTTTCTTGATATTTGTTAGCTTATGCCCGATTTTTTGCGGGTCAATCCGAATTGGTCACGCGGAGAACTTCTTCCAGAGACGTCACACCTTTGAGGACTCGGCTCACGCCGTCTTGCCGCAAACTTCTCATGCCGTTCCGCAAGGCAACCTTCTTTATCTGGCTCGCGGACGCGTTCTGCAAAATCATCTCTCGAATCTCATCATCCACCACCATGATCTCGTAAATCCCAACTCGTCCCTTGTAGCCCGTGTTGCGGCAGTTGAAACACCCCACACCGCGATACAATGTGGTTTCCTTGACATCGGCGGAGAGATTGAGGCTCTTGAGCAGCGCGGGATTTGGACGGTAGGGCTTCTTGCACTCGTGACAGAGTTTTCGTACCAGTCGCTGTGCCACGATGCCGACCGTCGCCGATGCGGTGAGAAACGGTTCCACGCCCATTTCCGTCAGCCGGGTCAAGCCACCTGCCGCATCATTGGTGTGGATGGTCGAAAGGACCAGGTGTCCGGTCAACGCGGACTCCACCGCGATCCGGGCGGTCTCCGAATCCCGGATCTCCCCTACCATGATGATATCGGGGTCCTGGCGCAGGACGGCGCGCAGTCCCGCGGCGAACGTCAGTCCTGCCTTGGCGTTCACCTGCGCCTGGCGAATTCTCTTCAGCCGGTATTCCACCGGGTCTTCGATGGTGATGATGTTCTTCTCAGGCGTGTTCAGGGATTGCAGGGCGGAATAGAGCGTGGTGGTCTTTCCGCTCCCCGTGGGCCCGCTCACCAAAATGATGCCGTAGGAGCTGGAGAGCAGGCTCTTGAGCTGTTGCAGCGCAAGCTCCTGGAAGCCCAGATCTTCGAGATTCATCATCAAGCTGGATTTGTCCAGAATACGCAGCACGACGTTCTCGCCATACACCGTGGGCAACGTGGAAACACGAATGTCCACCTCTCGGCCGTTCAGCGAGACCTGGAAGCGGCCGTCCTGCGGCACGCGGCTTTCGGCGATATCCAGCTCTGCGAGAATCTTGATGCGGGAAATGATGGCTGCTTGAAGGTGTTTGGGCGGACTGAGGTTTTCGTGCAAAATGCCATCGATGCGGTAGCGGACCTGCAGGCTGTTTTCGTCGGGTTCGATGTGAATATCGCTGGCGCGATCCACAATCGCCTGGGAGATGATCAGATTCACCAGCTTGACGACCGGCGTTTCCGCGCTCAGACGTTTGAGCCGTTCGGCAGCCTTTTCCTTTTCATCCTCCTGTGGCTTCTGCCGCTGGATGTTCTGAATGACCTCATCCAAGGAGGAGTCGAAGCTCTCCGAAGTTTCGTAATGTCTGTGGATCGCCTCGAGAATGTCTCTCTCGATGCTTACCGCGGGTTCGATCTCGTAGCCGGTTTCCCGGCGCAGCGTGTCGATGACGTGCACGTCGCCCGGGTTGAGCATCGCGATGGTCAAGCTGTTCTCGATCTTGAAGACCGGAAACACTTTGTAGCGCAGGGCGATCTCCTTGGGCACCAACTCAAGGACCCGGGTATCGATATCGTAATCACGGAGTTCGATGAATGGAATGTTGAGGTATTCGGCCAGACAATTGAACACGCTGCGGTCGGAAGCCAACCCTTTGTTGAGGAGGATCTGGGTGAGTTCCAGGTCTTGATGTTTCTTGAACCGAAGCGCTTCCACAAGCTGCGACGGGGAGACAACACCTCTATCGACCAAAAACTCGCCGAACTTTCTATCTTCGTCGGTAATCAAGAGTTGCGTTCCGCGCAGGTGCGAATAGGTTAGTCTCGCTTTGCGCGCAGCGTGGTGGTGTAGAGGTCGTGCCGATGCTCCTCTGCCAGTGCACCGAACCGGATGCCCATTTTACTGACCAGGTCCAGGCCCAGCTGAACGAGCCGGTCTTCTCCAGGCGGAACGTCAACCGGTTCGGCACTTGCGTCTGAGATTCTCTGGCTTTTCCTCATCGCTGCGCCATCGCGGTGGGTTTTAAATACTTTTGGACCAACTTCAGCAGCCTGCCGTTCTGGTCCGATTTGTACACATACTCATCCGCGCCGGTCTCCATCCCGAGCTGTTCGTGTCTTTTGGTCTCTCTCGAGGTCAACATGATGATGGGAATGTTCTTGTACTTCGCGTCGAATTTCAGCAGACGACAAACTTTGTAACCGTTCATTTTCGGCAGCAGGATGTCGAGAATGATGAGGTCCGGCTTTTGCTCCCTGGCCAACTTCAGACCTTCTTGCCCGTCGTACGCGCAGATCACGTCGTACCCCAGCGCCTGCAAGCGCATGGTCAGGATTTGTACGATGTTGAGATAGTCCTCGACAATCAGAATCTTCTTTTTCATCTTTTAAACCGGAATCGTAAAGTAGAAGGTACTGCCAACTCCCAGTTCGCTTTCCAACCAGATTCTCCCCCCGAACCCTTCCACAATCTCCTTCGCGATGCTCAGGCCCAAACCGTAACCCGGATGGGTGGCGTCCGGACAGTTTTCCAGTTGCCGAAATCGCTCAAAAATGGTTTCGAACTCACTCGCCGGGATGCCAACCCCGAAATCCCGCACCCAACATGTCAACACCGATTGCTTCAGCT
>CAYQOI010000281.1:0-5418 GCA_964419085.1 uncultured Cytophagia bacterium
GGAAGCCTGGGACGACGCCGAAGTGGTCTCCGGGCTTGTCAGCGTGTCGCAACCGGTGATCCAGCGGCTGGGAGAAAGCCGCTCGCTGCGGGAAGCCCTGGCAGCCTGGTTGGGTGCACCGCAGGCTGACCTGGAACTCATGCAGGCCTACTGGCGGCGCCATCTTTTCCCCCGCCAGAAGCGCGCCGCGACGTTTCAGGACTTTTGGGACCAGGCGGTACAGGACGGCTTCGCGGAAATCGAGATCAAGCGGGAACCAGTGCCTCCCTTCCGGATGGGGTCGCGGCGCCCCTTGAATCTCACGCCGGTGCCGGCCGAGGGCAGCTTTGCCCTGGTTCTCTACGAAAAAATCGGCATGCGCGACGGCCGGCACGCGTTCAATCCCTGGTTGCAAGAGCTGCCCGATCCGGTCACCAAGGCCGTCTGGGACAACTACGTCTGTCTGGCGCCATCCACCGCAAAAGAGCTGAGGGTAGAACAGGGGCAGATGGTGCGAATCGAGGCCGGTGAGCTGGCGCTGGAGTTGCCGGCCCTGGTCCAACCCGGTCAGCATCCGCAAGTGGTGGCCGTGGCCCTGGGCTACGGTCGCAAAGGAACGGACCGCTTTGCCAAGATCGGCCCGCAGTGGCTGCGCAGCCGGCTCACCGTGGAACCCGGCGGCACCGTTGGCAAGAATGCCTTCCCTCTGGCCCGTCTGGCGGGTAACACCCTGCGTTTCCACAACGTCGTTCGCCTGACGCCGTTGCAAGAGAAACAGCACCTGGCGCTGACGCAGACCCACCACACCATCACGGTGCCCGACAACCTCGGTGGTCAGCGCCGCCACATGGTGCGGGAAACCACCCTGGCCGCGTACATGAAGGACCCGGCCAGCGGAAATCACTTCGAGCACGAGATTCTGCAGTTGTGGCCCAACGATTTCGAATACAAGGGGCACCACTGGGCCATGGCCATCGATTTGAGCCGTTGCACCGGCTGCTCGGCCTGCGTCATCGGCTGTCAGGCGGAAAACAACGTGCCGGTGGTGGGCAAGGATGAGGTCTACCGCCGCCGCGAGATGCACTGGATCCGCATCGACCGCTACTACTCGGACGACGACGGCGACGTGGACGTGATGTTTCAGCCGGTCATGTGCCAGCACTGCGACCACGCGCCGTGCGAAAGCGTCTGTCCGGTGCTGGCCACGGTGCACAGCGAGGAGGGAATCAACCAGCAGATCTACAACCGCTGTGTGGGCACCCGCTACTGCGCCAACAACTGTCCGTACAAGGTGCGGCGCTTCAACTGGTTCCAGTACTGGCGCGGCGAAAAGAAGGAAAACCTGGTGCTCAATCCCGACGTCACCACCCGCAGCCGCGGGGTGATGGAAAAGTGCTCCCTGTGCGTGCAGCGCATTCAGGAAGCCAAGGCAGAAGCCAAGCGCTTGGGCAAACCGCTGGCGGACGGCGACATCAAGCTGGCGTGCGAACAGTCCTGCCCCGCGGATGCCATCGTGTTCGGCGACATGAACGATCCCGACAGCCGCATCTCCAGGCTGCTGGCGAATCCCCGGCACTACCGCATGTTGGAGGAGATGAATTACCGGCCCACGGTGGGCTATCTCACAAAAGTGCGCAACCGGGAAGAGGAGGAGGGGTAAAGAGTGAAGAGTGGAGAGTGAAGAGTGGAGAGTGGAGAGAGGGAAGAGGGAGGCGCGGATTTGCTGTATCACGCTCGTTTCTGAATTGCGACTTTGGTAAGAAATACGGAGAACGTTGAACACATGTCAGCAGGAACGTCCATTCTCAGACAACCGGCCATTGCGGGCGACAAGCGCCTGCACGACGTCACCGAAGATGTGGCCCGCACCCTGGAACGCCGGCCCACGGCGCTCTGGTGGGGGGCGTTTCTCACCGCGTTCACGGTCCTGGTCATCGGCGTGGCCGCAGTGGCCTACCAGATCAAAGTCGGCATCGGCACGTGGGGGCTGAACAAGACCGTCGGCTGGGCGTTCGACATCACCAACTTCGTGTTCTGGGTGGGTATCGGTCACGCCGGCACGCTGATCTCCGCCATCCTGTTTTTGCTGCGCCAGCGTTGGCGGACCTCCATCAATCGCTCGGCAGAAGCCATGACGATCTTTGCGGTCATCTGTGCCGGCATCTTCCCGCTCATCCACATGGGCCGGCCGTGGCTGTTTTTCTGGATCATCCCCTACCCCAACTTCCGCGGGCCGCTCTGGGTCAATTTCCGCTCGCCGTTGTTGTGGGACTTCTTCGCCATCGGCACCTACTTCACCATTTCCCTGGTGTTCTGGTATCTGGGCCTGATCCCGGACATGGCGACCCTGCGTGACCGGGCCAAGACCAAAATCCGCAAGCTGGTCTACCGCGTCATGAGCTTTGGTTGGGACGGCTCCATGCGGACCTGGCAGCGCTACGAGACCGTGTACCTGCTGCTGGCCGCGCTGGCCACACCGCTGGTGCTCTCCGTGCACTCCATCGTCAGCATGGATTTCGCCACTTCGGTGATCCCGGGCTGGCACAGCACCATCTTTCCCCCCTACTTCGTGGCCGGTGCCATTTTTTCCGGCTTCGCCATGGTGCTGACGCTGATGATCATCTCGCGCAAGGTGCTGCACTACGAAGATTACATCACCGTGGACCACATCGAAAAGATGTGCAAAGTGGTCCTGGCCACGGGTGGCATCGTGGCCCTGTCGTACGCCATCGAGCTGTTTCTGGCCTGGTACTCGGTGAATCCCTACGAGCGCTTCGCATTTCTCAACCGCGCGTTCGGGCCCTATGCCTGGGCCTTCTGGACCATGATGACGTGCAACGTGCTCTTGCCGCAACTTCTGTGGTTCAAAAAAATCCGGCGGAACGTGGTGGTGGTTTTCCTGCTCTCCATCGTCATCAACATCGGCATGTGGTTCGAACGCTTCGTCATCATCGTGACGTCGCTACACCGAGACTTTTTACCGTCCAGTTGGGCCATGTACAAACCCACCATCATCGAGATCGCCACCCTGGCGGGGAGCTTCGGGCTGTTCTTCACCGCGTTCCTGCTGTTCGCCCGCTTCATTCCGTTCATCGCCATAGGCGAAGTAAAAGGCGTGCTCAGTTACGCGCGCCCGCGGCAAGAGACGATCCCGACTGAACCCGAGGAAAAAACACTCCAAACGCTAGTCGAAGGCATAGAAAAATGAAATCCACACGTCCTCTTTTTCTCGGCGTCTTCGCAGACGAGCATGCGATTCTGGCCGCGACCGAAGCCACCCGGCGAGCCGGTTACAAGATTCACGACATCTACACGCCCTACGCGGTTCATGGCCTGGACGAAGCCATGGGACTGCGCCGCAGCCGGCTGACCTGGGTCTGCTTTCTCTTCGCTTTTCTGGGCTTCGCGGTGGCCCTGGGTGCGCAGTACTGGATCGGCGCCATCGACTGGCCGCTCAACGTGGGCGGCAAGCCCTTCAACTCCCTGCCCGCGTACCTGCCGGTGATGTTCGAGCTCACGGTGCTGTTCGGCGGGTTGGGTGTGGTCTTCACCATGCTGGTGCGCACCCGCCTCTATCCGGGCAAAACCGAACAACTGGTCCGGCCGCGGGTCACCGATGATCGCTTCGTCCTGGCCGTGGAAGAGACGGACGCGGCATTCGACGAGGAAACCGTGGCGTACCTGTGGCGCTCGTTCGGCCTCGTCGACACGCAACGACTCTCGGAGGCTTCGCAATGAAGAGAATGATCGGCTTGACGGTAATCGTGGTGGGCGGCTTGCTGCTTCTGCAGGTCAGTCTCGGGCAGAAACCGGACCGCCGCAACTTCGAGTACTCACCCGATATGGCGCGCACCGCAGCCTACAAAGCACAATCGTTCAATCCCTTTCTGCCGCGGCACCAGACCTCCCAGCCGCCCGTCGCGGGAACGATTCCCCGCGGTTTGCGACCGCTGCACTACGGCAGGTCCGAAGCAGAGGCGCAGCGTGCGGGACGGGAGCTCACCGCGCCTTTCGGCGAGGCGAATCCCGCAGACCTGAAGCGAGGGCGCAAGGTCTTCGAAATCTACTGCCAGCCCTGCCACGGCGCGGGCGGACGAGGCGACGGCCCGGTGGCGCAACGCGGCTATCCCCCGCCGCCGTCTCTTCTTCTCGATCACGCGAAACAGATGAAGGACGGGCAAATATTTTACATCGTCACTTACGGCTTCAAGAACATGCCGGCTTACGGAGCGCAGATCGATCGGCTCGATCGCTGGCAGGTGGTCGAATATGTACGAAAACTGCAAGAGACTCAGCCATGATCCAATCGTTGCCGAAATTTGAACTCTCCAGGTCCACCCGAACTCTCCTTCTGGTCCTGATGGCGTTTGGGTTGTTGACGTTTGTGCTGGGGTTGTTTGTGGCTCCGGAACGCGTCTGGCCCAATCTGCTCATCGCGGTGTTTTACGTGCTCTCGCTGGGGCTGGGTGCGGTCTTTTTCATCGCGGTGCACTATGCCACCAACGCCGGCTGGGGCACCGCCATCCGGCGCATCGCGGAGGCCGTGGGCAGCACGCTCCCTGTGGCGGCCATCGGGACGGTGTTGCTCGTTTTCGGCCTGCATTCGCTCTACGTGTGGACCCACGAGACCGTGGTGGCACACGACGCGATTCTACAGGGCAAGCGGGCGTGGCTCAACGAGCCGTTCTTCATCGCGCGACTGGCGGGCTATTTTGTGCTCTGGATCGCGTTGACCCGCGTGATCATCCGCAACTCGGTGCAACAGGACGCGGACGGCGATGTCGCGCACACCCACCGCAACGTGCGCAACTCCGTGGTCTTCCTCATCCTGGGCATTCTCACCTTCTGCCTGGCGAGCTTCGACTTTCTGATGTCCCTGCAGCCGCACTGGTACAGCACCGTGTTCGGCCTGTTGTCGCTGTCGGGCATGTTCCTGAACGGCCTGGCCATCGTGACCATTTTCGTGATCATCCTGCGCTACAAAGGCTACCGGCGGGTCTTCACCACAGACCACCTGCACACGCTGGGCCTGCTCCTGATGTCTTTCAGCGTGTTCTGGGTTTACATGTGGGTGTCGCAGCACATGCTCATCTGGTATTCCAACATCCCGGAGGAGACCAGCTACTACATTTTCCGCCACTTCGGGGGCTGGGGCTCGCTGTCGTTTCTCAACGTGCTGCTCAACTGGCTGGTGCCGTTTTTGATCCTGCTCCCCCGGGCCACCAAGCGCAACGACAAGGTCTTGCTGCAGACCTGTGTGGTCATCCTCATCGGTCGCTGGCTGGACCTGTTCATCATGGTGATGCCGGTGACCTTCGGCCCAACGCCCACGCTGGGGTTGTGGGAGATCGGCCCGCTTACGGGGATGCTGGCGGCGTTTTTCTGGGTCGCGTTCCGGGCCTTACAGAAGCAACCCAATCTCGTGCCGGTGAACGATCC
>CAYQOI010000282.1:0-5410 GCA_964419085.1 uncultured Cytophagia bacterium
TCCTGGGCGTGACCGTTCCTGTTCCAAAGATCGAGGACATTCTGCGCAGACTGGACTTTCAGGTTTCCACGAAAGACCAGGCGCTGGAGGTGGAGGTGCCCACCTTCCGGCCCGATGTGACGCGGGAAGCAGATCTCATCGAAGAGGTGGCCCGCCACTTCGGCTACGATCACATTCCGGCAGAAACGTCGGTAGTCATCAAACAGGCCGAAACCAGAAATCTGGTGGAGGTCTTCCAGAATCGGGTACGACGAATATTGGTCGGTTTTGGGTTCTCGGAGGTGCTCACCTACAACTTGATCGGCCAGAAGTTAGCCGAACTCTTCGCTGAAGGCAAGCAGTTGGTACAATTGTTAAATCCGCTGAGCGAGGACATGTCGACGCTTCGGCCCAGCATTTTGCCAAGCCTGTTGGCATCCGTACGCTGGAACATCAACCGAAAGAACCGCGACTTGAAATTCTTTGAAATCGGTGGAACTTTTCAGAAACAGGGTAAGGCGGTGGAAGAACGCGTGCGGGTGGCGGGAGTTCTCACCGGAAAGGTGCAGGAAAGCTCCTGGCAAACCCAGCCACGAGAGGTGACGTTTTATGACCTCAAGGGGGTCGTCACACAACTGCTCGAGCGCAGCGACGTGCACGACTGGAGGTTTGTTGCGTCGCCCTCCCGTGATTTCTTGGGCGAGAAGTCACTGGCCGTCGCCGGGAACAGAACGACGTTGGGGTACCTGGGCGAAGTGAAATCGCAGACGCTGAACAGTTTCGACATCGAGCAACCGCTCTTCGCCTTCGAATTCGATTTCCAGGCGTTACTGGAATGCGTACAGTGGCACAAAGTGGTGAGTCCCATCCCGAAGTTCCCGCCGGTCAGCCGCGACCTCGCGGTGGTGGTCAAGGCGGATGTGGAAGCTGAACGTATCCGCGACGAGATCCTGGCGCATGGCGGGCCTCACCTGCAAGATGTCCGTTTGTTCGACGTCTTCACGGGAAAACAGGTGGGGAAGGGGCTCAAGAGTTTGGCCTACAATCTCACGTTTTATTCCCTGGAACGTACCCTTACCGAACAAGAGGTCGACGCGCAAATCGAAACCATTTTGAGCGCGCTGGGCAAGAAGTTTTCGGCGCAGCTCCGAAGTTGAGGGAAGGTGTGTATGGAATTGGAGCAGTTGGAGTTACTCGAAAAAAAAATTGAGCAAGCCGTCCGGCTCATCGAACAGTTAAAACTGGAAAACCTGGACCTCACCAATGAAATCAACGCACTGCGGAACGAATCGCAATCCAAAGACGCGCTGATTCAACAGTTGAAAGAAGAGAACGAAAACCTGAAGCAGATGCAGCGCGATTCTGTTTTCGGGAAGGAAAAGCAGGAAAGAATCAAAAGCAAGGTGGAACAAATGCTCACTCGTCTCGACGAGCTGCAGTACGATTTGTAGTTCTTTTTAAGTTGCCACGGCAACAACCTGTAACATCGGCGACTCTGGATGCTGTGTAGACGATAAACATGTTTATCTAACTGAAGAATGAATTGATGAATCAAGAAAGCGGTGTATTGAAAATCAACATCTACGGCACCGAGTACCCCATAAAGAGCGATGCTGAGACCGATACCGAGTATATAAGACGAGTTGCCGATTATGTGGACCAGAAGATGCGGGAGATCGAACAGAACACACAGGCCAAATCATCGCTTAAGGTTGCGATTCTAGCAGCCTTGAATATAACAGATGAGCTGTTTCAGGAACGGGAGAGCAAGGAGTCTTTGCTCGAAGGCGTTAGAATCAAGCTTGCCAGTCTCTCCCGGTCGTTAGAACAGAGTCTAAATGAAGATTCTTCTTCGGAGGGTGACCTGAACGAATAGGCGTTCGTATTCTCCGAACCGCATTCTTCCCTGCCACACCTTCTCTCTTGTGATGACCTCTGCGTCATCTGCCGTGGTCGAAAACATCAGATTCGGACAGGACCCGCGACTCGCGCGCAGAGTCTCGGGCCATGACCATGCCAATGTGGAGAGAACCATGTTCAACCTGAGCATTGTGCTACTCGTCATTTGTGCCGCGGCCGGAGGATTCTTGGCGGGATGGTTTGTTCGCCAGATTTTTGGGCAGCAAAGGATCGCCAAGGCTACGAGCTATGCCCGTGAACTCATCGAGGAAGCCAAGGCCGAAAGCGAAAGCCTTAAGCAAGAGAAGTTGCTTGAAGCGAGAGACGAAATCTTCCAAATGCGGCAGGCTTTTGAGAACGAGACAAAACGGCGGTCCAACGAAATCCAGCGGTTGGAAAAGACACTCGCCAGCCGCGAGCTGAACCTGGACCGCAAGGTCGACATCCTCAGCAAAAAGGAGAAGGAGCTCAACAGGTTAACGAAAGAAATCAGCCACAAGGAAGAGTATGTGCGGCGCCGCGAGCGGGAGTTGGAGAATCTCATTCAGGAAGAAAATCGGAAATTGGAGCGTATCTCCGGCCTGACGACCGAGGAGGCGAAACGCATCCAGATGCAGAACATGCTGGAACGGGCCAGGGCAGAAGTTGCCAGCGAGATCGAGGAAATGCGAGAGGAGGCAAGAAAACGCGCGCAGCGAGAGTCGCAAGAAATCATCATGGAGGCCATGCAGAAGGCATCCATCAGCCATGTGGTTGAGACCACGGTGTCGGTGATCAAGCTCCCGGACGATGAGATGAAAGGCCGCATCATCGGGCGTGAGGGCCGTAACATCCGGGCGTTCGAGAGCGCAACCGGCATCGAGGTGATCATCGACGACACACCCAAGACCGTGGTGCTTTCGGGTTTCGATCCCCTTCGCCGGGAAATCGCACGCCAGGCCATGGAAAAACTCATTTACGACGGCAGGATCCACCCGGGCCGGATCGAGGAGGTGGTTGCAAAGGCGCGCGAAGAGGTCGACGAAAAGATTCTGGACCTGGGAGAACAGGCCCTCCATGATCTGGGCTTACACGGGCTCCATCCTGAATTGGTCAGGCTGCTCGGAAAGCAGCACTTTCGCACCAGTTACGGACAGAACTTGCTGCAGCATTCCAAGGAAGTCGCGGTTCTGGCCGGACACATGGCGGCGCAGCTGCACCTTGACATCCGCCTGGCAAAACGTGCCGGGCTGCTCCACGATATCGGGAAGACCGCAGAGGAGTACAGCGATGCCCCGGCCCACGAAATCGGCGTGGAATTGGCAAAGAAGTTTGGGGAGAATGAAGTGGTGCAAAATGCCATCGCGATTCAAGCACCGCACAATCAAACCCGCGCAACCTCACCCATCTCGGTTTTGGTCAAAGTCGCGGATGGGATCTCTGTGTCGCGGCCTGGTGCGCAGAAGGAGATGTTGGAAAACTACATTAAGCGGATGCAGTCGCTGGAGACGGTCGCTCGCTCGTTTACGGGTGTGAGCAATGCGTACGCGATTCAGGCAGGACGTGAATTGCGGGTCATTGTAGAACACACTGCGGTCGATGACGCAAAAACGAAGGCACTGGCAAACAACATCGCGGCAAAGCTCAAAGACGAAATGGAACTACCGGGACAGGTCAAGGTCACGGTCATTCGCGAGTACCGTTCCATCGATTATGCCAAATAGGGCAGAGAGTCTCTTTTGATTTGACTTTGTCGCTGTAGTTGTTAAATTCCAGAATCAAACTGAGTGGGATTGGATTTGAAACAAAAAGAGATAAACGTTCTGTTCATCGCAGACATCGTGGGAAAACCGGGCCTGGAGATTACCGCCAAGCTTTTCCCACGACTGAAAGAGAAGTACAAGATCGATCTGTGTATTGCCAATGGTGAGAACGGCTGCGACGGAAAAGGCCTTACCGTCAAAATTGCGCGAAACTATTTTAACCTCGGAATTGATGTAATCACAAGTGGCAATCACATCTGGGACAACCGCGATATCTATGACACGCTGAAAACCGACCGGCGCATTCTGCGGCCTCTCAATTATCCCGACGGCAACCTGGGTCATGGTTCCACCGTCGTGGAGACGGCGGACCACGTCAAGGTCGGCGTGGTTAATCTTCAAGGGCGCACCTTCATGTTTTCCATCGATTGCCCGTTCAAGTTGGGCTTGGAAGAAGTCAAAAAGCTGCAGAAGGTCACCAATATCATCATCGTGGATTTCCACGCCGAGGCCACCGCCGAGAAAATCGCACTGGGGTGGTATCTGGACGGCCGGGTGAGCGCCGTGATCGGGACGCATACCCACGTTCCCACTGCAGATGAACGCGTGTTGCCTAATGGCACCGCCTACATCACCGACGTGGGCATGACAGGGCCATTCGATTCGGTGATCGGATTGAAAAAGGAAGTGGCCATCAGGCGCTTTTTGCACCAGACCCCGGTGCGCTACAAGATGGCAGAGGACAATCTCAGATTCTGCGCCGTTTTGGTTTCCATCGATCGGGAGAGTGGCAAAGCCACCAGGATCGAGCGAATCAATCTGCCGTAGCAGAACAGAATGATGGCGAAAATAATCGATGGCAAGAAAATCGCAGCGGACGTACGGAATGAGCTGAAGCCCAGAATTGACCGTCTGGCACAGAACGGCTGTACGCCTCGACTGAGCGTGATTCTGGTGGGCCAGGACCCGGCCTCCGAAGTGTACGTGAGAATGAAAACCAAAGCGTGCCAGGAGATGGGCATCGCGTCCGAAACCATTCGTCTCGAGGCCGATGTGGCGCAGCGGGAACTTATCGGGGTGGTTCGATCGTTAAATGAAAACCGAGATGTTCACGGCATTCTTGTGCAGTTGCCGCTTCCCCCACAGATCGACGAGCAGCGCGTGTTGGACGCGGTCGACCCTCGCAAGGATGTCGATGGCTTTCATCCGTTCAACCGCGGGCGCTTGGCGGCCGGCGATGCGACATTTGTTCCGTGTACACCGCTGGGCATCCAGGAATTGTTACTGCGCAGCGGTTACCCACCGGAGCGGAAGCATGTGGTGATCGTGGGCCGGAGCAACATCGTCGGGTTGCCGTTGGCGAACATTTTGGTGCAGAAGCGTGCGGGCGCAAACGCGACCGTTACCGTGTGCCACACCGGGACACAAGACATCGCGCATTTTACGCGCCAGGCAGATATCTTGGTTGCCGCGGTGGGGCGGCCTGAGTTCATCGGCGGCGATATGGTGAAACAGGGGGCGGTGGTTGTGGATGTAGGGGTCAACCGGGTGGAGGATCTGAATTCTGAAAAAGGCTATCGTCTGGTTGGGGACGTGGCGTTCGAAGCTGTAGCACAACGAGCGGCGGCGATCACGCCCGTGCCTGGCGGTGTGGGCCCCATGACCATCGCGATGCTTCTCGGTAACACCTTACTTGCTGCAGAAAAGTTATGCGCCAGTAGCTCAATAGGATAGAGCGTTGGCCTCCGGAGCCAAAGGTTGGGGGTTCGATTCCCTCCTGGCGTACAAAG
>CAYQOI010000283.1:0-5393 GCA_964419085.1 uncultured Cytophagia bacterium
CCGAACTTCAGGTAGTACCGACCGCGTTTCTGCGTCCAGGCCCCGGCTTCGAGCGCGGATGAGGAACAGAGAAGAAAAGCGAGCGCGCAGCTCGCCACAGCGAGTTTTCTCATTCTGGCCGAAAAATATCGAAATAGGAAATGATGAACGTACGTTTAACTGATCTAACAATTATTTTGTGAAAATATTTCCGCCGGGAGGCCGTAGAAAGAGTTTGACAAAAAGGCAAATTTTCAATACCTTGCGCACGCGCAAATGGGGGTGGAGAGAATGACCAAGGCGAGAAAAATCGTTGTGGTCGTAAACCCGATTGCGGGTGGCCGAGAAGACCGAAAGAAAGTGGCCGAGATGGCGGAGGCACGTTTTCGTGCCCGGGGTGACGACGTGACCGTGTCGTTTACCGGCAAGCGCGGCGATGCAACGGAATTCGGTCGCCAGGCGGTGGAGTCTGCTGCGGATTTCGTGGTTGCCATCGGAGGCGACGGCACCATCAATGAAGTGGCCACCGCACTTGTGGGGTCGGAGACTGCGCTCGCGGTGGTGCCCCGGGGCTCAGGAAACGGGTTTGCGCGAAGTCTTGCCATTCCCCACAGCGTCGACGCGGCTTGCGCGCTGGTGGAAGATGTCAACGTTCGGCGCATCGATGTGGGCAAGCTCAACGAGCGGTTGTTTTTCTTGATCGCTGGAGTGGGGTTCGACGCGATGGTGGGCAAGCGGTTCGACGAGCATCACAAACGCGGCCCGTTGCCTTATTTTTATCTCGGCGTTCGCGAGTTTTTCCGCTACGAACCGCAGAGAGTTCGGCTGGTGCTGGACGGCCGCTCCCTGGACATCACGCCGTTTATCATCGCAGTGGCCAACGGACAGCAGTATGGCAACAACGCCAAAATCGCGCCGCATGCGAAACTCAACGACGGCATGTTCGATATCTGCGTCGTCTATCCTCCCACTGTGAGGCAACTCCTCAGCGTTTTTCCGAAACTGTTCCGGGGTCGCATGCATGAGTTTAAACAAGCCGAGTTCTTCAAGACGGACAGCTTGCTCATCGAACGCGAGAATGCGGATTACGTCAACATCGACGGGGAATCCGTGCCTGAAAGCGCTACCCTGAAGATTTCGATCCTGCCTCACTCGTTGAGGGTGGTGGCCTCGCCGAAAAGCCCCTGTATCGTTTCATGAACGTCCTCATCGTTTTTGTGAAATATCCCACGCCCGGCAAAGTCAAGACCCGTCTCGGCGCGGAAATCGGCGTGGAGCTCTCGGCCAGGCTCTACCGTCTGTTTATGAAAAAGACATTTGACCTGGCCGGGCAAGCCGGTGCAGACCTGGTGCTGGTCGCTTTCGAACCTGCTGAGTCCGCGGACGCCTTCGACGACCTGATTCCCGCCGAATTTGGGCGTTTCCCGCAGCGGGGAAGCGATCTCGGCGAGCGACTGGAACACGCGTTTCGGACGGCCTTCCGCCGCGGCGCTGGCAGAGTCGTGATCATCGGCAGCGACAGTCCTACGCTACCTCCTGAGTTTGTTCGCAGCGCATTTCAAGGGCTAATGGAAAGCGACGTCGTCGTGGGGCCATCTGCAGACGGCGGCTACTATCTCATCGGCCTGACGACCCTGCACGCGGGTCTTTTTCAGGGCATCGAATGGAGCTCTCCCTCTGTGCTCGCGTCGACCTTGCGCCGGGCAGCGGAGCTCGGCCTGCAGGCGAAGCTTCTGTCTGAGTGGTACGACGTCGACGATCTGAGGACACTGCGTCAGGCCGCCGCGGATGACCGCACCGGCGAAATCAGCCGTTTGCTCAGAGATGGCGGAGTGAAATAAATGGTCCTGGCTGCGCACCCACCGTGTTATCTGCCCTCGCTTCCCTTTTTTTACAAGATGGGTTTGGCCGATGTTTTTGTGCTGTTGGATGACTACCCTTACACGACACATGGAGAAATCAATCGGACGCGGATCAAGACCGCAGACGGTGCGAGCTGGCTCACCGTGCCGGTACGGACGCGCGGGCGTCGGGGACAATTGATTCGCGACGTGGAAATCGACACCACCCGGCACTGGGCCCGCCGTCATGGGAAGACCCTGCAGGTGAATTACATCTACGCCCCGTATTTCGACCTCCTGTCCGAGGACCTGGACGCGGTGTACGCCAGGAATTGGCACCATCTGCTGGACCTCAATCTGGAGTTGATTCGGTTTGCGCGGCGGGTGCTGGAGCTGCCCGCCCGGCTGAAGTTGAGTTCGGAGCTTTCGGTGGCCGCCGGGCCGCCTGCGGAGCGCCTGGCCGGTCTGTTGGCGGAAACGGGCTGCGATGTCTACTTAGAGAGCGCCAGCCTCAGAGCGCACCTGGTAAGAAAGGGCTATTTGGGTGCCGGGATTCGAGTCGAGTTTGTGAATTTCGCTCAGCCTCGCTATCATCAGCAGTTCGGCCATTTCATTCCGGATCTTTCTGTGATGGACCTGCTGTTCAACGAAGGTCCGGAAAGTCGCGACATTCTGGAACAGGCCTGGAAATGAAAACGGTGGTCATCATTCCGGCTTTCAACGAGGAGAAGGCCATCATTTCGGTGCTGCGAGACATCCCCTGCCATCTGGTCTCGGATGTCATCGTCGTGGACAACGGTTCCAGCGACGCGACCGCGGCCCTGGCACGGCAGGCCGGCGCGCATGTCGTGCGGGAGCCCAAACGCGGTTACGGACGGGCCTGTTTGAACGGAATGGCCCTGGCGGAGAGACTAAAACCGGACGTGGTGGTGTTCCTCGACGCGGATTACAGCGATTACCCCGAAGAGATGGAGCTGCTGCTGCAGAAGATCGAGGAAGGCTACGATCTGGTGGTCGGGTCCCGCGTGCTGGGACGTTCTGCCCCGGGGGCGCTGCTACCGCAGGCACGCTGGGGGAATCGGCTGGCGGTGAGCCTCATCCGGCTGTTTTTCGGTTTTTCGTTTACCGACCTGGGCCCTTTTCGGGCGATTCGCTGGTCGAAGCTTCTCGCGCTGAACATGACCGACCAGAACTTCGGCTGGACTGTGGAGATGCAGATCAAGGCGATTCGCAACAAGTTGAGAATCGCGGAAGTGCCGGTCAGTTATCGCCGCAGAATCGGAGTCTCGAAGGTCACCGGAACCGTGTGGGGAACGCTTCGTGCGGGCTACAAAATTCTCTACACGATTTTCAAGTACGCTATCCTTCGCTGAACATTTACGGCCGCGCTGGCCTGATTTCCTTCCACGCGACCCGATTTCGCCCCAGAGATTTCGCGGTATAGAGCGCCTGGTCGGCATATTTCAGCAGTGTCTCCACCCGCTGCCCGTCTTCTGGAAATGACGCCAGACCGATTGAGATGGTGAGCCGGCGCTGCGGCTGCGTCTCTTCTTTCGGGAACGTTTCCTTCTCGATTTTGAGCCGCAGTTTGTCGGCCACCTTTTTGGCTTCTTCCTTGGCGATTTCCGGCAGCATGATCATGAATTCTTCGCCGCCGTAGCGAGCCACCATGTCCGATTTTCTCAAATTGTTCTCCAGGAGCCGCGCCACTTTGACCAGCACCTCATCGCCCATCAGATGGCCGTTGCGGTCGTTGTAGATTTTGAAGTTGTCGATGTCCAGCATGAGAATGGAAAGGTGGTGGCCGTAGCGTTTGGCGCGCAGGTTTTCCTGTTCGAAACGTTGCTTGAAATAGCGGCGGTTGAACACGCCGGTGAGCTCGTCTGTGATGGAAAGGGCGCGGGTTTTCTCGAAAAGGAGAACCTTGTGCAGGATCTGGCCGATCTGCGCAGCCACGGTCTTGATCAGCCCCACATCTGAAGCGTCGAAGCCATTCTGGGAACTCCGCAACAGAGTCAGCAAACCGACGACGTCTCTACCGTCCGGGGCCAGAAGTGGCAAAACCAGAAAGTCTCCTCGAAGCCGGTCTAAGCGGGTGTATTCGGCGAAATCCACCGCGCCGTTGAGGTCGGCTTTTACCAGCACCGGTTTGCGTTTCTTGGTCGCGTCATAGAATGCGGTGCCCTTTTGCAGACGTCTGGTCAGTTTCGTCCAAGCTCTGGGCGTACCGAAGTGACCAAGGAATTGCACTTCAGCGTTGTGTGTATCCACCAGGCAAAGCGCAAACAAGTCTGCAGGGATGACCTTCTTGAACAGCCGTTTAGTTCGTACGGTCAGTTGCTCCAGGTCGAGCACCGCAGAGAGCTCCGACACCACGGTGTAGAGCGTGTCGACCTGCTGGAAATCGCGCTGGAGCTTGGAGTAGGCGGTTTCTATCTCAGCAAATTTGTGTTGCAAGGCCCTGAGCTCTTGCTCCAGGCTTTCATGCTTTCTGGGCATACCCGACCGATTGACAGAATAAGTGGAGAAGCGGTTTAGTTCGCGCTCTGCAAGGATTTTTTGCGCCTCGGCTTGCCGCGCGTCAGCGTGACGTACTTGACCATGGTTTCGTACTTGTGGGCCAAGGGGTCAGCACTGTTGACACGGATGCCGAGATTGTAGAATGGTGACTTTTCCCTGGTATCGAAACAAACGCGGAGGGGTGCACGGCTGAGTTGGAAAACGACCACCGTCATCAAGTCGAACTGCATTTTCAGATCCAGCGCCAGGTCGAAAGGCGCTTTCTGGAACAGCGCTCTCATGGATGGCTTGGGCAATCCCAGGACGTTGATGTCGGCCTTGGAGTACGGCAAAATCTCGACCTTCAGCTTGTCTTCCAGGAGACTGACCATGTCTAATCTGGTCACCGCGGTGATTTTCCATTCCGGCCGGATCCTGCGCAGGGTCTCCAGGGACTTGAGCGCGGCGGCAAACTGGTCGATCTTGCTGGGCATGAAGACCAAGACTCTCTTCGCCTGGGCCAAATGCTCCAGAATGTTGATGGAAGGAGGCCTGCTGAAATATCTGTGCTTAAATCTCAGCGCGGTTCCAACCGTCTTAGCAGAGATGATTTTGAGCATCGAATTGGGTGCCTAACCTGTTATGTCATAACCGGCAGAAATATAGCGAAAATTGTTGCTGTGAGTCAACATATTTTTCTTCTCAAAGCTGCATGTCCACCTGTACCCGGACGCGGCGGTCGAGGTGACCTTCGATTCTGTCCGGCCCCGAGCCGATGGCATCCACGTCTTCGCGGATAGTTGCGGCGAATTTGGTGGTCAGACGCAGATATGAAGCGGGCTGCCAGGCGAGGAGCAGATACCAGCGCTCGCCGCGACCGAACAAGGCGCGATTGGTTACCACACCGGGAACGTCGTGTTCGTACTGAAAGAGACGCGACGCAAACGAGTCCGTGTCAAAGAAACTCAGCCGCGTGAGCACGGTGAGACGCCGGTGTGGCCGCCATTTCACCTCCGAGAAAAGCAGAACGCCGTTTTCGTGGCTCCTTTCCCCGTCTGCGCCGAAGCCGTACGT
>CAYQOI010000284.1:0-5385 GCA_964419085.1 uncultured Cytophagia bacterium
AAGGCCGTCACCTATCTCGATAATTCATGAAAGGCCATTCTAGTAAATTGCGGTCCTTAAAATACATCCTGTCATTCCGGCTTTTTCGCAATTCGGGGAAGCTGAATTGCGGAAAATACCGGAATCTCCTTCCATGCCATGCCTGGCGCCAAGGAACGACACGACTTCAACATCCTTAATCTCACTCGGAATTTGTGAATAATTCAGGCTGGTCGGGATAGCAGATAAGCGGCCGGCCCGTGCACGGTTCCCGACAAAAGAATTGCACTGAAGTCTAATATATCGTAGCTTCTGCTGAAAATCAAGACGCAGAGCCGTTTGGGTGCAAAAGCATTTTAGGAAAAAGGAACGCCATCTTTCGGCGCTTGGCTGGGCAGCCGCCTGGGGAGTCACCGCCGGGGCCATGGTACTCACCGGAGGAAGCGTGGCCTGGCTGGCGCAGGGCTCCGACGTGGGACTGGGTGTCAGCCTGGCCGCGTGGTTGCTGGCAGGGTGGTGCACCGCGGTGCATCTGCGCGGCCGGTTGTCGCGATTCCCACGGCTGCGTTTCGCGTCGGTGGTCGCGGGCTGGGGCCTCGCACTGCTGTTTGCCGTCGGTGTTCGAATTTGGCTGCGCCCCGCGTTCGTGTTCTCACGCGTGAACGGGAACCTGCTGCTGGCTTTTCTGGCTGCCGCAGCAGGGTGGGCGGGGAGCGCGGCGAGCGCCCAGATGCTTCTCCCCATCGCACCCCGGTATCTGTGGCGCGTCGCGGCTGCAGGGTTGCGCAGCGCGCTCGTGTTCGGTCTGGCCGCGTATGTCGGTCTTTGGACCGGCACCCTTCTCACCCTTTTTCTCGGCGGCACGCTGCCCGTGACGGTACGCTGGCCGGGGCACGTGCTCTGCTGGGGCGGCGCGGGTTTTGTCGCAGGATACGTCGCAGGACTTTTCGGCGTTGAGGCAGTGCTGGATCGGGTGCTCCAGACGCGAACGGATGGCGGCGATGAGACGTGAGGGATTCTGCACAGCGTCCTGCTTTTCCACGCGGTGGCTGAGCAAACTGCGCCGAGAAAAGCGGCTCCTTCGAGGGAAAGCAGAGGTTGTGGGTTCACCAGCATTTTACTTCTGTCCCTGGTCGTAGACGTCGTTCTTCACACAAACCCCAGGCGCCACGGAGGCTGCCAGGCGGTGGGCCCAGCGCAGCGGTTCCGGCAGACGGTAACGGCCGGTGCAGCACAGGACGTGGCGGACAGCGCTGTGCAGGTCTACTTTGTGTCCCACGGAGACGAAAACAGGCTTCACCGCTTCCCGGGTGCGCACCACCGCACCGACACATTCCCCGGCATCCGTCAAGGGCACCCAGGTTCCCTTTTGCGCCGGAACCGTCTCGTGGCTGCCCACCAGTTTTGTTTTGGCCACGCCGATCGTGGGGATGTCCGCAAGCACCCCCACGTGGCAGGCGAGGCCGCAGCGCCGCGGGTGGGCCAGACCGTGCCCGTCGCACAGAATCAGGTCGGGTGAGGGGGAAAGCTCTGCCAGCGCTTTCAGGACCGCCGGAGCCTCCCGGAACGCGAACAAGCCCGGCACATACGGAAAGCGAGTTTCCACCTCGCAAGCGACGTGCGCCACCAGCTCGAGCCCGGGTAGGCGTATCAGCGCGGCTGCGGCTCGGGTCACGCCGCGCGTCTCGTGGTACGCGGCGTCCACACCGGCCACCAGACACACCTCGCCCAATTGGTTTTCCAGGATGACCTGTTCTCGCAGCTTGTACTGGATCTCGCGTGCTCGGGCCGGCGTGAGGTTCAGATAAGCTGATTCGAGGGAATCCACCTGTGTCCTAGCCATCGGAACCCGGACCTCCGGTGGGCCGGCTCTTCTGGCCTGAATCAACCGATTCGTGCAAAAGTTGCAGGAGGGTTCGTGCGTTCTTGGGCGCGCAGCCCTCGAAATCGTTGTTGAAGAAGATGTAAAAGGTCCGGGCGCCAGCCGCAGTCATCTGGCCGACCAGCGCGGCGATTTCCTGTAGCTCTGTGGGCGAATAATCGTACGCGTACCAGCGCTTGCGGCCGTGCAGCCGGATGTAAGCCGTCTCCGCGGTGACCCAGTCCAGGAGTTCTGTTTTGGGCGAATCCGCCGCGCAAAACACCGCGCCGACCTCCTGCAGCAAGGCCCTGGTCTCCCGGGTAAGCCAGCGGTCGTGTCTGAATTCAACAGCCACCTGGCCCGGCAGGTCGAACGCGGCGAGGGCCTGCCGCAACCGCTCCGGTTCGTAGGGCGTTCCGGGCGCCAGTTGCAGCAAAATGAGTCCGAGCTTTTCTTTGAGCAGCGCCGCCGACTTGCGGAAGGCCAGGATTTGTTCTTCCACTTCTTTCAGGTACTTGCGGTGGGTGATCACTTTGGGTGCTTTCAGGACGTACTTGAAATGCTCGGGCGCCCGCTCGTACCAGTTGTGGTAGGTCTGCTCTTTGAACCAGCGGTAAAACGTGGCGTTCACCTCCACGGAAGAGAAATGCTGACAGTAGTAGTCGAACCATTTGCTCTTCGGCCAATCCTGGGGATAGAAAACGCCGTACCAGTGGGGGTAACTCCAACCGCTGGTTCCGACGTAGAATTGTACTCGGTCTCCATCCATGCGGATTTTTTCCGAATTTGCTCCTCGGGCCGGTTCTAAGCCACGCGCAGCACCTTTGCGCCGCGAATCTTGCGTGTCTTCAATTCCACCAGAGCCTGGTTCGCTTCCGTCAGGGCGAACTCCTGAAACTCCGGCTTGAGCGGGATCTTTCCCGCCAACTCAAGAAACTCGCTGACATCCTGCCGCGTGACGTTGGCGACGCTTTTGATCTCCCTTTCCATCCACAGGTGCGTGTGGTAGCTGAGCTGCAGCAGGTCGTTCTTGTCCACGTCTTCCTTCCGGATCGCGTTGATGACCAGCCGTCCTCCCGGTTTGAGATTCTTCAGCGCCTCCACGATGGGCTTCCACACCGGCGTGGTGTCGATGATGGCGTGCAGCTTTTCCGGAGCTTCGGCCGTTGTGTCGCCGGCCCAGACCGCGCCCAGCTCCCTGGCGAACGCCTGTTCCCGCTCGCTCCTGGCGAAAACGAAGACCCTGGCCGACGGGTACTGGTGGCGTACCGCTTTCAGCACCAGATGCCCGGACGCGCCGAATCCCGTCAGTCCGAGATTCTGGCCGTCCTGCAAGCCGGTCAACTTAAGGGCGCGGTAGCCCACCGCGCCGGCACAGAGCAGCGGCGCGATCTCGGCATCGGAAAGGGTGTCCGGAAGCGGGTGGGCGAACGCTTCCGGCACGGTCATGTACTCGGCGTAGCCGCCGTTTGCGTCCCGGCCCGTGGCCTGGAACTCGGGGCAAAGATTTTCCCGTCCGCTGCGGCAGAACTCGCATGCACCGCAGGCGGAGAAGATCCACGCCACGCCCACGCGGTCGCCGGGTTTGAAGCGTTGCACCGCGCCGCCGGTCTGCACCACGTTGCCCACCACCTGGTGGCCGGGGACCACCGGCAAGCTCGGAGGCGGCGTGCGCCCCTCGATCTCGTCCAGCTCGGTGTGGCACACGCCGCACACGCTGACTTTGATGAGCACCTCATTTTCGGCCGGTTGCGGCTGCGACAGCTCGGTCAGTGTGAGTGGCGTCTCGTCGTCCGGTAGACGCGTGATCCGGTCTAAAAGCATCGCTTTCATGGCAAAACCCGTTTCTTTCTTGCTCAAGGACTGCCTCGGCTCTGGCCGTCGCGCAGCGCGCTGGCGATGAGATGCGCGGTGCGGATGGGCTCGGGGATCTGGCTGTGGACGGAAAACTGTTTGATCACCGATGCGGCGTCTTCCAGGCTCAGCCCCACACGTTGGACGAGCACCTCGCCCACCGCTTCCATGGGGCCCAGACGTTGGATCAGTTGCCATTTCTTCTCGCCGTCCTGGATTTTTGACAGCAGCGCAGCCCGGATCGCAGCCAGGTCGGGAGCCTTTCGAGCCACCGCCAGGACAGGTCGCGCCAGGCGGTCGCTGAGAGAAAACAGGTCGACGACGTTGAAGCCGGCCAGCGTGATCCCCTGGAGGAGAACGAGCTGGATGTGCTCGGCAAACTTCGAGTCTCCCACCAGCCGTGCGAGTTTTTCCGCCGCGTCGTTGCCGTCTTTTTGGATTTCGGTCATCAGCACACCGTCGAGCCGGAGGTTGGCGTACACCGCGCCGACCACGGGCACCGTGCCCCGGTGATCGCGCGGGAACGCGGCATCATCAAACCCCACCACGTTGGAAAAGCGCCGGGACATCGCAGGTCATCCTTTTTCGTTAAAAAGGCGCTCGAGCATCTGGTTGTGCACAAAGGCCAGGTCCAGCGACCTGGCCTCTGCTACGGGTACCCACCTGGCGGCTTTCACTTCCCGGGCCTGTGTCCGGATTTCGCCGCTGGCGGGACCATGAAAGCAGAGCACCACCGCGTGGAAGCCGTACTCCGGGAAGATCTCATCGAAGTAGTCCAGAAAATGAGGCTGGAAATCCAGGCCGGTCTCTTCCTTGACTTCCCGGATGACCGCGTCCCGAGCGGTTTCACGCTCTTCGATGTGACCGCCCGGCAAACACCAGCGACCCTTGAACGGCTCCACGTTGCGCAAGGTCAAAAGCACCTCTGTGCCCGGGTTGCCACCTCGTGTAATGATCGCGGCGACGGTGGCTTTTGGGGTATTTCGTCTCTTTGTCGCGTTCATCTTTCCCACGTTACACGGATGAGCTTGTCTTCTTCCGGGTACTGGAAGGAGAGCTCGCCCTTGTAGGAACGAGCCAGCGCCTCGCCGATCCGCCGCGCGAGGTGAATGCCCGTGGTGCTGATGAGCGCGCCGTCTGTGCCGTTTTTGGTCTCGATAATGGATTCCAGCGGACGTTCGCTCTTTTCCCGCTTTTCGACGTTCTGTATGAGTCCGAGAATTTCATCCCGGTGCTGTTTGAAGAAGGTGCCTTTGATTTCGACATATCCGGCAGGCAGCCTGTGGGCTTTGCGCCGGCAGGCGGGACAAACGGTTTTGTGCGCCCGTTCCGGCGGCGTGTTCCAGGTCCAGCGCCCGTTTACGAAGACCGCGCCGCAACGGGTGCAGAGGGTCGGTTCAGGCCATTTGGTGTGTTCCTGATAGGCGTCGTGGCGTTTCTCCTTGATCATCCGGTCCATACGCGCAAAACGACCTCTCAACATGGCAAACCTCCCTGAGTTTTTGAAAATGGGTGAGTTGAGGAGAATTTTGGGGTGATCGGGATTTGCACTTGTCTTTCCACAAGCATTCTATCTATTTAATCGCTGCAGGGGAGAAAAGGTTCCGGCCGGGAAACCTCTGAGTAGGTTCTCTCCGGCAAAGCATCTCCTAAGCCGCCAGCTCATCGCTCTGAGCCAGCGGGGACGACTT
>CAYQOI010000285.1:0-5380 GCA_964419085.1 uncultured Cytophagia bacterium
TTCTGGGCATGGGAGACGTGGTGACGTTGGTGGAGAAGGCGCAGCAAGCGGTGGACGAGGAGAAGGCCAGGAAGCTGGAAAAGAAACTGCGACGCCAGGAGTTCACGCTGGAAGACTTTTACGACCAGCTCCAGCAGATCAAAAATATGGGGCCGTTGGAGGACTTGATGCAGATGATTCCCGGTCTGGGGGGGAAGGCCATGAAAGGGCTCCAGGTCGATGACCGGGCGCTGATTCACGTCGAAGCCATGATCAACTCGATGACGCCTGAAGAAAGGCGGCGTCCCCAGCTTATCGACGGCAGCAGAAGGAAGCGAATCGCCCGGGGGAGCGGAACTTCGGTGCAAGACGTGAACAAACTTCTCAAGCAATTTCAAATGATGCAGAAAATGATGAAGAAGATGAGCCGCTTTAATCTGCGCGGCTTGCCATTTGGTTTCTAGGTCTCAAATCTCAAGAGCAAAAAGGAGGTCAGATTGTCCGTACGCTTACGTCTAAGACGAATGGGAAAAAAGAAACAGCCGTACTACCGGATTGTGGCGATTGATTCCAGAGCCGCGCGTGACGGCCGCTATCTGGAGAATCTCGGCACCTACAACCCGCTTCGCGATCCCGCGGAAATTCAGGTGAAAGAGGATCGAGCGCTTTATTGGCTTAGTCAGGGGGCAATTCCTTCTGATACGGTGCGAAGTTTCTTGCGCAGGAAGGGGATCCTGCTGAAGTGGCATCTGATGAAGCAGGGGGCTGAGGAAGCTGTAATCGAGGAGGAGTTCAAGAAATGGGAAGCGCTGCAAGCGCAACGGCAAAAGAAGCTGGAAGCGCTGGCTGAGCAAAAGAAACGGGAAGCAGCCAAAGCGAAAAAAGCGGCCAAAGCCGAAGAAGAGACCGCTCCTGAGGCGGTTGAGGTCGCCGCGGAGGAGAAGGCCGAAGCGGTGGCCGCCGCGGAACAAGGTGAAAGCGAGCAGCCTGTGGAAACGGCAGCGGAAGAGGCTGCTGCTGCACCCGAGGAGGAAGCGGAAAAAGTCGAAGCAGCTGCGCCTGAAGCGGAAGCAGCGCCGACCGAGGACGTGGAGGAGGGCAAGGAAGAGACATCCCCTGCTGAACCGGACGCGGAAGAGAACAAAGATAAATCCTGAGTTCGTTGCGGACTTGAGGAATCCTGCCAGGACGGCCTTTACTCTGAATCTTGGATTTCGCCCAATCCGATCCTTGTACACATCCCGTGCATGAAGATGGTGCAGAGCTAAGTCATACTAAGGAGGTGCCGTAATGAAGGAGTTCATCGAGTTCATCGTGAAGCATCTTGTGGATAATCCCTCTGAGGTGCAGGTGAATGAGGTAGATGGAGAGCGAACCGTGGTCTTCGAGTTGCGAGTGGGACAAGGCGATATGGGTAAGGTTATCGGACGACGCGGGCAGACCGCCAAGTCATTGAGGACCTTGCTGGCCGCCGCCTCCGCAAAAATCGGCAAACGCGCAGTGCTCGAAATTCTCGAGTAACGTCGAGTAAAGTGAGTGAAAATAAGTCTCCCGAGCGTATTGCCGTTGGGATCGTCGGTAAAGCCCATGGACTTCGGGGAGGAATCCATGTGAGGCCGCTGACCGATGATCCTGCGCGATTCTTGAAGCTCAAACGGGTTTTCGTAGAATGCCGGGATGGCAAAGTCGCCGAGTTTACTGTAGCCCGAGCGAAGGTGAACAACGAGGGTGTTCTTGTGCAATTCTCGGAAGTTGCAAGCCGGGACGAGGCGGAGAGGCTGACGGGAGCGTATATTCTCATCGGGCGAGAAGAGCTCCTGCCGCTGGAGGAAGACCGGTTTTACCATTTTGAAGTTTTGGGTTTCACCGTGCGTACGACGAGCGGAAAAGTTCTGGGAAAGGTCGCGGACGTGTTGGACATGCCCGCCAACGCGGTCTTTGTGGTGCGAAATGATGGGCAAGAAGTGTTGATTCCAGCGATCAAAGATGTCGTCAAGAAAATCGATACTGCAGTCCGCGAAATCGTTATCGACCCCATCGAAGGTCTGCTGGATTAGCCATGCGAATCTTCATCGTCACGGCGTTCCCCAAAATCTTCGATGGTCCCTTCAGCGAAAGCATTCTGAAGCGGGCCATGGAAAAGGGACTGGTTGACATCAACGTGGTGGACTTGCGGGAGTTTAGCACCGACAAGCATCACAAGGTCGACGACTACCCGTTTGGTGGCGGCCCGGGGATGGTCATGAAACCGGAGCCGTTCTTCAGGGCCGTGGAGGCCATCAAAGAAAAGGAGCGGTTGAGTCAGCCGCATGTGATCATGATGACGCCGCAGGGCCGTACCTACGACCAGGAGGCGGCAAACCGCCTCTCGCAACAGCAGGAGTTGATCTTTCTGTGCGGGCACTACAAAGCGGTGGACCAGAGGGTGCACGATTTCCTCGCGGATGAGGAGATCTCCATCGGAGATTACATCCTCACCGGGGGAGAACTGGCGGCACTGGTGGTGGTGGATTCCGTCGTGCGGCTTTTGCCGGGAGCTATCGGGGACAGAGAATCGGCCAACACCGACTCTTTTGCCCGGGGCTTGCTGGACTGTCCTTACTACACCCGGCCGGAGAACTTCCGCGGCATGACCGTGCCCGAGATTTTGCTCTCGGGCCACCACGCGGAAATCGAGAGATGGCGGCTGGAGCAGGCGCGAAATCGAACAAAGAAACGGCGCAAAGATCTTTTGGAAAGGCTCGAAAATCAAACTACTCACTAACCCGTTAGTCTGGAGGTACAGGTTAAAATGAATGTTGTGGATGACATAGTTGCCGGGGACCTGAAGACCGATCTCCCTGATTTCAAGGCCGGCGATACGGTCGCGGTGCATACAAAGGTTAGAGAAGGTGACAAGGAAAGAATCCAGGTTTTTGAAGGCGTGGTGATCAAACGCAAGGGCGGAGGCATCAATCAGACGTTCACCGTGCGCAAGATTTCCGACGGCATCGGGGTCGAGCGCATCTTTCCGCTGCACTCGCCCAACATTGCAAAGATCGTGAAGCTGAAAACCGGCAAAGTGCGTCGGGCGAAGTTGTACTACCTGCGAGGCCTCAAAGGTAAGGCGGCAAGGATCACCGAAAAGCGTTAACCGTTTCTGTGGAAAAGTTTCACGAGGAGGGTAGCCGAGGTTACGGCTACCCTTTTCTCGTTGAGGCGTGACTTGATTCCGGCACGTTCTCGACAAATTCCAAACATTCACTTCCCCTAAGAACATCGTCGAACGTCAGATAAGGAGGGAGTAAGGCGATGAGCATAGATATCCGTTCGGTTGAAGGCGAATCTGAATTGGCCGCGGCTGTCCAGTTGATGTCTGAGACACATCCCGAGTTGGCGCGGCGTGTCGGGCTTGGGCAGGCCGGGTGTGCGGATACCGATTTGTGGCACACCCGCGTGGCGATGGATGGAACCAAACTGGTGGCGGCCGGTCAGATTCTGGACAAGATGATGTGGCTGAACGGCCAGCAGGTGCCCTTTGCAGGGCTCAGTTGTCTGTCGGTGCACCCCGATTACCGGGGTAAGTTCAAGCTGTCCGAGCTGGTGAGAGATACGGTGGACATTCTCAAGGAGTTCGGCTACGCGCTTAGCGTGGTCTTCACCGACGACAACGGCCTTTACGAGCCTCACGGCTTTGTTCCCATGCCGGCCATCGAATTTGCCTTCGAGAGGTTTGCCGCGTACGACACCTCCGGCGTGCGACCGTTTGATGCCGGTAAGGATCTGGAACGCGTCATGAAGCTGCACACTGCATTCAACCAAGGTCGCCACGGACCGGTGGTCAGGTCCCGTTTGGACTGGGAACGTCAGGTGGAACTGATGCAGCCCGACCGGGAAACCTTCTGGGTGTTGGAGCGCGATGGGCATCTGAACGCGTACCTTCGCGGCCGGTTGGTCGACGGCACGCTCGTGATCTCTGAATTTGGCGGCGACAAAAGCTACGCAGCGTACTTCAGGCGCATCTTGACCGTCGTGTTCGATGAGCTGGACTTCTACACTGCGAGAATCTCGTTGCGCCGCGAAGAACCGTTCTTTAACGCGGCCTACATCCCGGCGCGGCAGCGCCAGGACACCCGGATGATGTGGGCGGTCCTGAATCCGGACCGTATTGCGCAGTTCCTCGGCTTTCCTGGCCCGCAGGAAGTCATGAAGTTCATCCAGCAGCTTCGTGACTTCCAGACCACGTTTTGGTTGGAAGACACCTTCTGAGATGCCTTTCATGGTAAAACAAGATGGGCTGGTCAGTAGGTCGAGATGGTTCTGGGTCTACCTTTTGTGGCTGCTGAGCTGGACAGCGCACCCCTCCGCTTTCGCCCATGACCTGTACAAGAGCTACACCTGGATCGAGGTCGGCGACACAGCAGTGACAACCACGTTCACCTTTGACGTGAAGGATGTGGCGAAGGTCTTGGGAGTGCAGGCTCCCGATGAGGTGCGTTCTACCCACATCTTGTCATCCAGGGAGCAGGAAATCGTCGATTTCTTTGCCGGTCACGTTTCGCTGACCCTGGGGGGAAGGCCGCTGCAACTTCAGCGCGGCCGGGCTGAGTTCGTTCAAGACGAGGCGGGCAACAGATTTGTTCAAGTGGCCTTCACCAGCCCGATTTCAGCACCGGCCTGGAAGCTGCGAGTCGGTCTCCATCTTTTTACCGCTTTGGGCAATCGTCACACCAACCTTGCCAAAATCGTGCACGGAGACGAGGTCCAGCAGGCGCTTTTTACTGTGGACAAACCGGACCAGGACTTCGTGCTCTCTGCCTCAAATGTGCCTGTTGCTCCGCTGGCGTTGCAATTCGTGTGGTTGGGAATGAACCACATTTTCATCGGGTACGACCACATCCTGTTCTTGTTGGGGCTCATCGTCATCGGCGGGAGCTTTCGCAACCTCGTCAAGATCGTCACCGCCTTCACGCTGGCTCACAGCCTCACACTGGTTCTCGCTGCGCTGCAAATCGTGTTGTTGCCCACGAGGCTGGTGGAATCCGTGATCGCCCTGAGCATCGTTTACATCGCGGTGGAAAACTTCTTCGTGAAGGACAGCGACCAGCGCTGGCTGATCACCTTTGTCTTCGGTCTCATGCACGGGTTTGGCTTCGCGAGCGTGCTCACCGAGCTTGGATTGCCGAGAAGCGGCCTGGCCGTTTCTCTCGTTTCGTTTAACGTCGGGGTCGAGATCGGTCAGATCGCGATCATCGGCCTGGTTTTCCCGGTGGTTCAGGCGTTCTCCCGCACCCGCTGGCAAAAGCAATTGGTCCTCGGCCTCTCCTCCGTCATCCTGGTGTTCGGACTAATCTGGTTTTTTCAACGCGCCTTCGACGTTGGGTTTGTCTGAGACCCGCTTCTGCCTGAGTGCTTCGCGCAG
>CAYQOI010000286.1:0-5371 GCA_964419085.1 uncultured Cytophagia bacterium
CTGGCCGCAGCAGCGGAACGGTCTGAATCTCGCTGAGTTAGAAAAAGAGTGGCGGTCTTATCTGCACCGGCTGAAGGTGGACCCACGCCCGGCGAAAACCCGGGTGGCCCGCGTTTCAGGTTTTCAAAAGGGGTTCTGCTATGCCCATGAAGGCTACGGCATTTACAACGGTTACCTTTCCCGCCAGTCTCAGGCCTCACTGAAGAAATTGCGAGATCTGGGCACCGAATGGATTTCGCTTACGCCGTTCGGCTATTTAAGAGATCGCCACCAGCCGGGCTATCTGCGCTACTCGTTCGGCGCGGGCGCGGAAAACGATGAAAGCCTGATCTGCGCGGTCCTGGCCGCCCGGAAGCTGGGCATGCACGTGATGCTCAAGCCCCACATCTTGCTCAGCGGACCTCACTGGGGTTGGCCCGGCGACATCGAGATGAAAAGCGAGGAGGCATGGCAGGCTTTTTTCAAACGCTACCAGAGTTGGATTCGCCACTACGCGCTGCTGGCGGAGATGTACGACGTCGATATTTTTTGTGTCGGTGTGGAATTGCTGCACGCCACCCGGGGGCACGACCAGGCGTGGCGCCAGATCATCCGGAACGTGCGCAAGCTTTACCACGGACCGCTGGTTTACGCAGCCAACTGGTGGCAGGAGTTCGACCACATCTCCTTTTGGGACGAGCTGGATTACATCGGATTGAATTGCTACTACCCGTTGAGCTCAAAAGAGCACGCCACCCCGGAGGATTTGCGCCGGGGCGCGCAGGAGGTCGCAGAGAAGGTGGAGCGGGTGGCCAGGCGGGCGGGCAAGCCCGTGCTGCTCACCGAAATCGGATTCACCAGCACCGAACGGCCCTGGTTGACTCCCCATGAAAGACGACGCGGCTCTCCGGTGGATTTGCAGGATCAGGCGTTGTGCTATGAAGCGGTTTTCGAAGCATTCTGGCAAAAGAAGTGGCTGGGCGGGATCTACTGGTGGAAATGGCCCACGTATCTGCAGGACGGTGGCCGGCACCACGGCGGCTTTACCCCCAACGGCAAACCTGCGGAGCAGGTGGTGGCGAAATGGTACCGCAAGGATCGCAAAGGCTGAGATGACTGGCCGGCATCTGCTGTTTTTCGGCGCGCTGTTCATCCTGTGTGGCCTTCTGGTTTCCCCTGGGATGGGCAAAACCGGCGGCGAGAAGGGTGCCGAAAGCGCGTCGCCTCCCTTGCAAGTTTACCAACAACTGAAATCGCTCGAATTCGACCCCCAGCACGTCGCGGACGTGCGCGACCTCACCCTGGTCAAAGATCAGGGGAGGCTGCGCTTTGACCGAGGTGTGTTCTATTTTTCCAAGCCCATCGCGGGCAAGGTGACCGGTGCCGTGTTCTTGGGCGAAGGCCGGTTGCAGCTCACCCCGCCCGACGAGATGGAACGGTACCAGGTGCGACGCTTCGTGGACCGCGATTCGCTGGATGAGCGGTTTACCGCCGCGTATTTGCGCTTCACCGATGGCACCGACGAAGCGCTCGCGCGGCGACTCACATTTCGTGAGGGCGAGGTGCCTGACCGGGTGCGGGAGTTGCACCAGAAGATTTCCCGGTTCTTTCTGGAGCAGCGCGGGGTAAACGTCGCCAGCGAGATTCTCAGCGACCTGCTCAACAATTTCCAGTCGGGGACGTTTTTCGCGGTCCTCGAGCACCAGCAGCCGAAGCTCAACTTTCCCAGCTACTATGTTTTTTCCTTCGACCGCCGCGCCCGCGAGTCGGTGGGCGTGTACCAGTTTTTTCCCCACCGGACGTACAAGCCTTTTTACACCCTGTGCTCTTTTCCCGACACCAGCCGGGCGGCGAGCAGCGCGTCGCAGAAGCCGGACTCCGTTGAAGTGTTGAAGGTGCAGGGCTACCGGATGAACATCGAAGTGCGTAAGAACGGCGAGATCAAAGGAGATGCCCGGGTGACGCTCACACCGGCGGTGCGCTACTTTCGCTATCTCAGTTTCGGGCTGTACAACGAGCTCCGGGTGGATTCGGTGCAAACTGTGGCCGGAGACACGCTCACATTTATTCAGGAGAAAGACCAGGGATCTTTCGGCGTGGTGCTGCCGGATTCTCTGCCCGAGCAGACCCTGCGCATCTGCTACACCGGCAAGGCCTTGCGGCAGACCGACGGCGAGTACTCTTTGCGCAACAATCTGTACTGGTACCCGCGGCTTGGGTACTTGATCCCTGCGACGTACGACGTGACTTACCGTTTTCCCAGGAGTCTTAAACTCGTTGCTACGGGGAGGTTGGTGGAACAAAAGAGCGAAGACCGCGCGCTTGTCTCCCGCTGGGTGGAAGAAACCCCCTCCATGGGTGCGGCCTTTACGGTGGGTGATTTCGATACCTCGAGTTTTCGTCGGGATGACCGCCCGCTCTCCATCTACTCCAGGCGGAACCGGCCGAAATCCATGCGCCGGCACATCGGGGGGGACGTGCAGAACAGCCTTTACATTTTCGAACAGTTGCTCGGGGGACTGCCTTACCATCAGGTCCGGGTGGCCGAGATCGCGGGAAACGTCAGCTTCGGTTTTCCCGGATTGCTCTTCCTCTCGTCGATCACGTTCCAGCAGGAGTTGGAAGGGGTGATGGAGGCCTTGCGCGGGCACGAGGCCTCGCACCAGTGGTGGGGTAACGTCGTGGGCTGGAAAACCTACCGGGACCAGTGGCTGAGCGAAGGCCTGGCCGAATACTGCGGTGCGTTGATCGCCGAGTTTCTGCTGGACGGCGACCGGACGTTTTTTCAGATTCTGCGCGGCTGGCAGAACGATCTGCTGGAAAAAGGCCACATCGGCGTGAGTGTCGGCTTGCAGCGCTTCGGCTTTTCCAAATCCGATCTGGCCACAAGCGACGGGCTCCGGGCCGGGCCCATCTACCTGGGCCGCCGGCTGGGGGAAAAACACCCCGTGGATTACTACCTCATCACCTACGAAAAGGGCGCGTACGTCATTCACATGCTGCGCACGCTGCTGCGCGACTTCACCACCGGCAGCGACGAGCGCTTCTGGCAGATGCTGGCGGACTTCGTCCACACCTACCGCGGCAAAAAAGCCTCGACCGAGGATTTCAAACGCATCGTGGAAAAGCATGCGGGCCAGAATATGGACTGGTTTTTTGACCAGTGGGTCTACGGCATCCAGGTGCCGACTTACCTCTACTCCACGCAACTGGCAGAGGAAAGCGGGAAGTACTGGGTCGACCTTACCGTCCGGCAGGAGGACGTGCCCCCCACGTTTCGCATGCCGGTGCCCGTCGGGATCGAGCTGCAGGACGGCGAGCACCGCACCCGCCTGGTGGAGATGACTGGCGCTCAGAAAGCCTTTCGCCTGGGCCCGTTTACCAGCCGGCCGCAGAGGATCTTTTTCAACGATTTTGCCGGCGTGCTGGCTCGGGTGAAGAAAGAGTAGCGGCCTCCCGGTCTGAGGTCGGGGGCTCTACCGCCACGCGCGAGGCAAGAAGAAGCATTTGATTTTTACCCCGCCATTCTTTAACTTCTCCCCATGAACGTGCTGCTTAGATTGGGAGTTTGGAGCCTGCTTTTGCTCTTCGTCGCGTGTGGCGGGTCGGAGCGAAACGGGGGCGAGCAAGACGAGGCCCGGGTGGTCGTCTACTCGCCACACGGCAAAGAGCTGCTGGACGACTTTGCCCGGCGCTTCGAGGCCGCGAATCCCGGGGTACGGGTACAGTGGCTGGATATGGGGTCGCAGGATGTGCTGGACAGAATTCGGTCGGAGAGGAGCAATCCGCAGGCGGACATCTGGTGGGGTGCCCCGTCGTCGTTTTTCATGAACGCGGCGGATGAAGGCCTGCTGCAGCCGTACCGTCCGTCCTGGGCCGGTGCCGTGGAGCCGAGTCAGCACGATTCCCTGGACCGCTGGTACGGCACGTTTCTCACGCCGGAAGTGATCGCGTTCAATTCTCAGGTCTTGAGCGCCGCAACCGCGCCCCATGATTGGGATGACCTGCTCGACCCCAGGTGGCGCGGCAAGATCACCATCCGCAACCCACTGGCTTCCGGCACCATGCGCGCCATTTTTTCGGCCATGATCTGGCGTTTTTACAAAGAGACCGGCTCACCCGAGGCCGGCTACGAGTGGCTCCTGCGGCTGGATGCCAACACCAAATCCTACCCCGCCAATCCCACGTTGATGTATCTGCAGCTCGCGCGGCGGGAAGCCCTGGTGACGCTCTGGAACATGCCCGACATCGAGCTGCAAAAGCAGGTGTACCACTATCCCTTCGATTACGTTCTTCCGGCAAGCGGCACGCCGGTGCTGGTGGAGGGGCTGGCCATCGTGGCGCACTGCAAGCATCCGGAGTGGGCGAAAAAGTTCTACGAGTTTGTGACCACGCCGGAGAGTTTTGTGATCCAGGCCACGAAGTACTTTCGCATCCCGACGCGCAAAGACCTCCCCCGGGACCGGTTGCCGGATTGGATGACACGCGCCCAGATCCGTGAGATGAAGATCGACTGGCGGGTCTTTTCGGAAAAATCCCAGGAGTGGATGAAGTACTGGGACAAGAATATCAGGGGGATGGGGGCGAAGGGAACCCATTGAATCGCGCAAGGCCGCGGTTCGGGCGGGGCGGGGTCGCATGAAATCCGTCGATTTTGGTTTAGAGTGAACGCCGCACATGGCTCAGGTTTCGCTGCAAGCGTTGTCCAAATCTTTCGGGGACGTTCAAGCCGTCTGCAACCTCGATCTCGAGATTCAAGAAGGGGAGTTTTTCACCTTGTTGGGTCCCAGCGGCTGCGGCAAGACCACCACCTTGCGGATGGTCGCGGGGTTCGAGTTTCCCACCAGCGGTCGCATCTTCTTCGACCGGCGGGATGTCACGTTCATGAAACCCAACCGCCGCAACACCGGCATGGTCTTTCAGAACTTTGCCCTCTTTCCTCACCTGACCGTTTTCGAGAACGTGGCCTTCGGACTGCAGGCACGGGGCGTGGCCAAAACGGAGATCAAGGTGCGGGTTGAGAAAGCCCTGGAGTTGGTGGATCTGGGCAGTTTGGGCGCCCGAAAAGTCACCGAGCTCTCAGGGGGACAGCAGCAGCGGGTGGCGCTGGCCCGGGCCGTGGTGATCGAGCCAGGCATTCTCCTGCTCGATGAGCCGCTCAGCAACCTGGATGCCAAGCTGCGGGCGGAGACCCGGGAAGAAATCCGGGCCCTGCAGAGGCGGTTGGGCATCACGACCATTTACGTGACCCACGACCAGGAGGAGGCGCTCTCCCTTTCCGACCGCCTTGCCGTGTTGGACCACGGCGTGTGCCAACAGGTGGGAAGCCCGGCCGAAATCTACCGCGAGCCGGCGAACGCGTTTGTCGCCCGTTTCGTGGGAAATTCAAACG
>CAYQOI010000287.1:0-3903 GCA_964419085.1 uncultured Cytophagia bacterium
AAGAAATCTTGCATCAGAACGAAGATGCAGTGGGGAAGTTTTTGGCCGGCAAAGAACAGCTCTTCGGCTTCCTGGTGGGGCAGGTGATGAAGGCGACCCGAGGGAAGGCGAATCCCAAGATGGTCAACGAGCTGTTGCGCAACGCGTTGGAGGAACGGCGAAAGCGGCGCTGACCGCGGCTGCGGGAGTTTTGCTTTGCTTACGTGCGCGGGAGATTCGCCAAAAATGAGTTGATTTTTGGGGCAATTTCGGTTATATTTGTTTGTTTTGGAGGGGCCAACCTGACGAGAAATCGCAAATTGATTTGTCTGGAGCGTAGCGACGTGGGGTGGTGGAGAATGGCGGCCCGAACGCTCCAATTAGGAGGCTGAATGAAGGAAGACGAGATCAGACGTCTGATCAAGATTGTGGAAGAAAGCAACATCGGCGAACTGGAGATCTCCCGGTGGGGACAGACCATTAGAATTTCGAAAAGCGTCTCGAATTCTGGCTACGGGACCAATTCCAACGCCGTACAAACCTTAAGCCCTCCTCCCGCACACGCCGAGACCGCGGTGGCCGGGGAGAAAAAGGAGGAAGCCGGAGGTGAGGCGAAAGCCTTGGCAGCCAGCAACGCGGTGGAAGTGAAATCCCCGATGGTCGGGACGTTTTACCGCGCGCCTGCTCCGGATGCGGATCCCTATGTGGAAGTGAATCAGAAGGTCACCAAAGGGCAGGTCCTCTGCATCATCGAAGCGATGAAACTGATGAATGAAATCGAATCCGAATATGACGGGCGCATCGTGGACATCCTGGTGGAAAATGCCCAGCCTGTGGAATACAACCAGCCTCTTTTCCTCATCGAACCAGCATGACATGATCTTCTCCAAGGGCTCCGAAGGTGTTTAAGAAAATCCTCATCGCAAACCGAGGCGAAATCGCCCTCCGAATTATCCGCGCCTGTAAGGAACTCGACATCGCCACCGTTGCGGTTTACTCCGAAGCCGACACCGATTCGCTGCATGTGCGTTTTGCCGACGAAGTGGTTTGCATCGGGCCCGGGCCCAGCAACCAGAGCTACCTACAGATTCCGAGAATCATCAGTGCGGCCGAGGTAACCAACGCGGAGGCGATCCACCCCGGATACGGATTTCTGGCCGAGAACGCCAACTTCGCGGAAATCTGCGCGTCTTGCAACATCAAGTTTATCGGCCCGACGCCGGAGATGATCGAAAAAATGGGAAACAAATCGCTGGCCAAGAGAACGATGAAAGGGGCTGGTGTGCCCGTGGTCCCGGGGAGCGACGGCGTGGTGCGGGACAAATTGGAGGCCAGGAAGATAGCGGACGAGATCGGTTATCCGGTCATTCTCAAGGCCTCTGCCGGCGGGGGTGGCCGCGGCATGCGAATCGTGCGCGCAGCCGATGAGTTGGACGGCGCGTTTGACACTGCCCGAATGGAGGCGGAGCTGGCGTTCGGCAACCCGGATCTTTATGTGGAGAAGTTTTTTGAACATCCCCGGCACATCGAGGTGCAGTTGCTCGGCGATGCCCATGGTAACGTCGTGGCGCTGGGGGAGAGAGAATGTTCCATCCAGCGCAAGCACCAGAAGCTTATCGAAGAATCCCCCTCGCCGGTGGTCACGCCCGAGATCCGTAAACAGATGTGCGATGCCGCAGTCAAGGGTGCGAAGGCTGTGAACTACGAGAGCGCGGGCACCATCGAGTTTCTCTTCGAAGACGGCGAGTTCTATTTCATGGAAATGAACACCCGGATTCAGGTGGAGCATCCGGTCACGGAGGCGGTTTTTGGGACCGACCTGATCAAACGGCAGATCGAGGTGGCAGCGGGGAAAAAATTCAATTGGAACAAGGAGTACAAAATGCGCGGGCATGCCATCGAGTGCCGTATCAATGCCGAGGACCCTGCGCACGGCTTTCGCCCTTCGCCCGGCAAGATCACCAGTTTCCATGTACCTGGCGGTCCAGGTGTCCGCGTGGACACGCACGCTTACGCGCACTATGTGATCCCGCCCTACTACGATTCGCTCATCGCCAAGCTGATCGTGCATGGAAAGAACAGAGAGGAAGCCATCGTGAGGATGCGAAGGTGCCTGGAAGAATTTGTGGTCGAAGGCGTCGCAACCACAATCCCTTTTCATCAGGCCGTGCTGGAAGACGAAAGTTTTATCAGAGGTGAGTTCGATACCAAGTACGTGGAGCGGCTGCATCCGAGTATTTTCGCCACAGCCGCATAAAACGACGGAGGAGACTAACAGATGAACATTCCTGACTCACTGCGCTACACGTCGGAACATGAGTGGGTTAAGCTCGACGGGGAAATCGCCACCATTGGGATTACGGACTACGCACAAAGCGAACTCGGCGACATCGTCTTCGTGGAGCTCCCCGAGCAGGGTGCAGAAACCAAGCAGATGGAGCCTTTTGGGACCATCGAGGCCGTAAAGGCGGTCTCCGAACTGTATGCGCCGCTCAGCGGCGAAATCACCGAAGTCAATCGGAGCCTGGAAGACCAGCCGGAATTGATCAACAGCGACCCCTACGGGGAGGGGTGGATCATCAAAGTGAAGGTGAAAGACGAGGGGGAGCTAGAGAATCTTCTCTCTGCCGAAGAGTACAGCGCGCAAATAAGTTGAGTGTCTCCATTTGGAACAGATTCGAAATACCGGATGGTAATCTCCCCGGAAGTTGACAAGATCAGAAGAGGTGCGTCACCTCACCCCGCGGCATAAGGGGTGGTTGCAAAGTCCTGGCACGGAAATTGCTTACAAATTTCGGCATTGTGATTGTGACATTCGTTTAACATGACGGATTAAGATCGCAGGGGAAGATGCCGATTTTTAAAAGCACACGGTTTGGCTTAAAAAACTGCTTGACAAAGTTAACGGAATTATATATATTTATTCTGCAAACCTGCTGAGGAGTACGCCTATACTATTTCGTTAAAGGTTCGTTTTTTAGTTAAAACATCGTTGCATCTGTAACGCTTTGGTTTCCCTTCGAGGGGGACCCCTTTAAACGAAATATGTATGGGCCTTGTGCCCGAATGTTCACACAGGCTTTAGCGCCTGGGCATTCGGTTTTTTGTTTTCGGCCCTCCATGTGTTAACATCAGGAAATCCACGTAGCAAAAACTTTTGGAGGTAGATGTCATGAAGAAGATGACAGCACTCATCGTCGTACTCCTCATCACGACCTTTGCGGTTACCAACGCGTTTGCGGTAAGTGAAGCCGCGGTGATTTTTCTCCTCATCTCTCCACATGCACGCGTCGGCGGCATGGGTGAAGCCTTCGTGGGGCTGGCCGATGACGTCTCGGCGGTCTATTGGAATCCGGCGGGGTTGGCGTTCCAAAAGGGGAGGCAGTTTACTTCTATGTACCAGCCTCTGCTGCCGCAGTTCGATCTCCAGGATCTGTACTACCTGTGGGGCGCGTACCGGCAATCCATAGAAGGATTGGGGACCGTGGGGATCAATGTAACGTACGCAAATTACGGCCAACAGCTGATCACCGATGAGACGGGTCCCGACCCCATTGGCACCTTCAACAGCAACGAATATGCGATCACGCTATCCTACGCAACGCTGTTGTCGGAGACTTTTGGGGTGGGCGTGAACGTGAAATTCATTCGCAGCAATCTATCCTCGGTAGGTGCGGGCGCTGAGAAAGGCAATGGTCAGGCCAATGCGTTTGCGTTTGATGTGGGCATCCTCAAAAAGAATATCTTTGTCAAGCGTTTGAATTTCGGTCTGGATATCTCCAACATCGGGCCCAAAATCGCCTATGTAGACGCCTCACAAGCCGACCCGTTGCCCACGAATTTCAAGGCTGGTTTCGCCTACCGCGCGCTTGACCAGGAATTCAATAAACTCACACTCGTCGCCGATGTCAACAAGCTGATGGT
>CAYQOI010000287.1:3913-5340 GCA_964419085.1 uncultured Cytophagia bacterium
GATGGTGAACAGAACCACCGACGCGGATGGAAACACGCATACGGATTCGGTGCTGAAATCCTTCATCACCGCATGGGACAACAACGATTACGTGCTGAATGTCGGCGGAGAATACTGGTACGCGGACCTCATCGCCCTGCGCGCGGGTTACAACTACGACCCGGCCGGCAAGCTGAAATATCTGACCATCGGTGCGGGGCTAAGGTACTCCATCTACGAATTCGATTTTGGCTACATCTCAGCGGGCCAGAATCATCCCCTCTCCGACACCATGCGTTTTTCCCTGACCGTGGGAAAGTAACGCACGGACAAGTCAGGGGTGGAACACTCAGTGCTGACTCCAAACGCGGGATTCTGTTCTCCGGAGCCGACTAGCTCGGAGTCGGGAGAATGGGATCCCGATTTTTATATTCAGTCCTTTTTAGACCTGGAATTGTGAGCCGGATGCCTCCTCGAAACTTGATCCTCGCCCTGATTCTTTCAGGGACTTGTCTTCTCTCGGCGACCGCGCTGGCGGGGCGAAAAACCCCGTTGTCGCTCAAGCTCAGGCACAGCGGTGTGTCGGACAGGGACGTGCTGGGCCTTGGAGATGGCCCCACCCGGCTGGCAAGATTGGCATCGGGCCGGTTTGTGGTGAAAGCGCACCCGGACACCTTGCGCATCCTCGCCATTCGGGTGGATTTCCAGGAAGACAACAACAGTCTGACCACGGGGAACGGCAAGTTCGAGCTTTCCGCTGATCCGGACAAGACCATCGATCCACCGCCGCATGACCGGCGCTATTTTCAGGATCAGTTGCTCGCGCTGGCCAACTATTTCAAGACCGTTTCACATGGGAAACTGATTCTGGAGGCGGACGTTTTCCCACAGGAACAAAATGGCAGCTTCACGCTTTCCCAGCAGATGAGTTTTTACGTGCCCGTTCAGGACGAGCAGTTGGTGGACCAGAGGCTGGCGCAGCTTTTCGAGGAGGCCCTGGAGGCTGCCGATGCCAGCGGTCAAATCGATTTCTCCCGGTATGACAGCTTTATCGTTTTTCATGCCGGCGTGGGTTCTGATTTCGCCCTGGATTTCGACCCCACTCCTCAGGACATCCCTTCGGTTTTTCTGGATTTCGAGACCTTGCGCAGCAACCTCGGGGGCGACGATCCCAATTATCCGGGCATCTCGGTGAATGGGGGCAGTGTTTTTGTCCGGGATGGGATGATTCTGCCCGAGACACAGAGCCAGGAGGGTTTTGAATTCGGCCTGTTGGGTACCGAAGCCATTATGTTTGGGCATCAATTGGGATTGCCGAACTTGTTCGATACCGATAATGGCAGGACGGCCATCGGGGTTTTCGGTTTGATGGACCAGGGTTCGGGCAACTTTTTCGGGCTGTTGCCGGCTGAGCCATGCGCATGGTCGAAGTTGTTCCTGGGTTGGGA
>CAYQOI010000288.1:0-5338 GCA_964419085.1 uncultured Cytophagia bacterium
CGGCTAAAAGAAACTGTGCCTCATCCATGAACGGCAATCCCGGATTGTTGAGGGTGAGAATTTTGAACTGGTTCTTTGCTTCAAAGTAGTGTTTCCGGCTGAACATCTTCTTTGCTATTTCGAACCGTTCTTCGGCGCTGACGTCGGGACGAACGTTGTAGGAATGGCATCCCCATGAGAGAATCAGCGCTGCGAGTACACAATTGAGGACGATCGTTCTTTTCAAATTCATTCAACCCCGCCTGAGCGTTTTCTTCTGTCTGTCAAGGTTATCGACTTCGTAACGAATAGAATAAATAAACCAAAATCCCGGTCACACCCGAAATCAGAAGGGGTTGGACGATTTTGCCCAATGGCTTCTTCCCCCCCTCGCTCTTGGAAAAAGAAATCTTATCGCTTTTTATTTCGTCAAGCTCCTGTTCGGCAACCCAGTCGGACTTCCGAGCTTCGATCGTGTCGCTGGCCAGAAGGCGTCCCGTCCCTCCGTTGACCAGCCGCAAGAACAACCCGACGTTCCCGATGCGTTTCCCGTACCCCGCACGCGCAACCCCGTCGGATTGCTCATAGACCACATCCAGTTTCAACGGTTCGAATTCGATGATGACTGCGCTGCTGTCGGGCCAGAACCGTTCCTCGCTTCCTGGGGCACCGAGATAGATCGCCGGGCTCCCGTGTGCCTTCGCCACCGCACTCAGCCGATCTTCAAAAAACCAGTTCGCATCGTTTTGCGGGTCCAGGGCCCGGATAACGACCGTGCGCACCTCCACGGAATCCAGCACCTGGGTTGCTTGGTCCAACAGGCTATCGGTCAAACCGGTCAAAAACTCCAGGTTTGTTACCCGTTGCGCCGCCGCTTCCGGTGTGGCAACCAGAAAGCAAAAATAGACGACAAAGAACGTTGATGCAGATCGAATCCAAACCACGACATACTAACTTTCGACGTTTCTCAAAGTTCCAACAATCAGAGCCTTAGGTAAAACGAGAGCAAATGCCAGCGATTGTCCAACAAATCCGTGTTTTCGTAGACGAACGCGTAATTGAGGAAAAACTCCCGGTGCGCAAAATGATCTTCGAAGCCATGCAAGGCGTTGCCATCGAACAAGCCGATGCCCACAGAAAAGACGTTATCATCATTGTTGCGTCGAAATATGCCCCCGCGCACCGCGATGTGGCCGAACAATACCTGCTCCAAGCCAAAATGAAACTCCCGTACCGCCAGATTCTGCTCTTCCCCGAGATTCCGAACGTCCAACGAAAACAGCGTTCCGGCTACCGGCCGATAAGAAATACCCACGTTCACCGACTCATCCACAAAGCGCTCCACCGGCAAACGAAAGGCTTCCAGGGAATCGGGCAGGTTGATAAAAGACACCCCGATGTTCAATCCCTTCTCCGGCTTGAGCAGAATGCCGTAACTGATGGCCACGTCGGTGTGGGTGTCGTCGGGGTTCCCGGATTTGCTGCCGTAGAGAAAATGCGCAACCCCGCCGATGGACACTTTGTCGGCTAGCGCAACGCGGGCCACAAAAGAGTGCGCGTGGTTCTGTCTGAAGCCCTTAGCACGGAACACTTCGTCGCTCACCGCGGATGCAGGAAGATTCAATCCTTGCTCTCCCAACAAGAGGCCGAAAGTGAGGTTGTTCATGCTGAACGAGACGGCCTTGAGCAGCAGGCTGAGCGACAGCAGCACATCGTCAAACCTGTCTCCTTTGCCGCTAAAGAGGTCGTCACGCTTGGCGGCCCCGGCAAACGGAGACACGGGGTTCAGAAAAAACGTAAACCGACCCTTCTTTGGGAAGCTGTAAAGCTGAAACGCGGCAGGGTTGAATTGAATCGCAGCGAGGTCATCTTCCACCGAGGTGAACGCGCCGCCCATCGCCAGCGGTCTGGCTTTCACCGTGCTGAGGGTAAAAAACTGCGTCCCCTGGCCCTGGCCCAGGCCCGGCAAAAAGAAAAGCACGGAAAGCAAGGCTAAGATTGGATTGCGCATGAAGGTCTCGCGGCAATCTTCATTTCAGCAGAACCTCTCGGCCACTGCGCGCCGATTCGTACACCGCGTCAGCGATCCGCATCCGCTCAAGGTTCTCCTCTCCGCTCGACGAAGGTGTCTCTCCGGAAAGCAGACAGTCAGCAAAATGGCGAAGTTCATTCTGGTACGATTTTTTGTAGAGATTCTCGGGAGTCTCCTCCCTGGGCGGCGTCACGTTCACCAGATTTCCGTGGAGCTCTCTGTGCACACGCAAAGGATTGAGGAGTGCTCCGCCGCGGGTGCCAAACAGATTGGTGTAAAAGAAATCCTTCTCCGACAGAAGCGTCCAACTCACCTCCACGGTCAACGTTGAGCCTTCAGAGAGGCGGATGAACGCGGCCGCGGAATCCTCAACCGGCAGTTGCGAAATCTTGTTGTATGTGGTGGCGGAAACACTCACTGCATGGGGATTGCCCATCAGCCACAACCCCACATCGAGCATCTGGATGCCGAGGTCCATGAACACCCCACCCCCGGAGACCTCCTTTTCGGAAAGCCACGTGCGGTGAACCAGGCTTTCCTTGGTGCGCAACCATCCGGTCTTGCCATAGAAAATCTCGCCCAATTCGCCCTTTTGGGTAAATGTCTTCAAGGTCATCGCGTCCTGGCGAAATCGCACATTCATGGCCACCATCAGAATCCTCTGGTGCTCCCTGGCACAGTCCACCATTTTCACGGATTCCTCGTAGTTGCGGGCCATCGGCTTCTCCACCAGCACATGCTTCCCGGCGGAAATCGCGGAGATAGCAAGCGGCATGTGGCTCTGCGTGGGCGTGCAGATATCCACCGCCACGATCTCGTCGATCTTCAACATCTCCTCCGCGCGCTCGAAATAGCGACCGATACCGTATTTCTCCGCGATCCACTTTGCCCGATTTTTGTTCCGGTCGCAGATTGCGACCAAATCCACGTTTTCCATCTGCATCCAGATGGGGATGTGCGCAATTTGGGCGATCCCGCCCGTCCCGATGATCCCGATTTTCAACTTATCTTGCGCCATCAGCAGACATCACTTTTCCACAGACCCCCTCCGGTCCAAATAGCTCTGCAAGAGCAGCATGGCGGCGATCTCATCTACCTTTGATTTTTTCCTGCTGGGAGACTGTCCGCACGCGAGCATGGTACGTTCTGCCAACCTGGAGGTCAACCTTTCGTCCCAGGTTTCCACTGGAATGGCCAGAGTCGCCTCCAGCTTTGCCACGAATTCCTCCGTCTTTTTGGCTGCTGCCGCCCGTTCGCCTTTCATGGTCAAAGGCAAACCCACCACAACCTTTTCGACGTCGTACTTTCGCACGATGTTCCCCAACTCGCTGAGGAGGTGTCGCTGACCGCGGTACTCAATCGTCGGCAAGCCCTGTGCGATCACGCCGGTGGGGTCGCTGAGGGCCAGGCCGACCCGCTTTTCGCCGAAATCGATCGCCAGGATTCGCAAGAAGAAAGACCTCCAGGAACAAAGCCGTGGGATAAAGGAAAACCGCTAGAGAAACGACACCCTAACGGTTTTGGAGGCTCAAACACGGAATCTATGTTATTGGGTTTGATTGTTGGTTTGGTTGTTGATCTCGTCAAGAGGCGTTTTCAACACATCCTTCAGCAATTTCCCCGCCTTAAAGTGGGTTTTTCGGCGAGCCGGCACGTAGATAATCTCACCAGTTTTGGGATTGCGCGCCTTGGGTTTGGGCTTGGTGGTCTTGACCTCGAACACACCAAAGTCACGAATCTCGATTCGAACCTCGGGTTGGGCCTCGGCCATGAACTGTCGCAGGGACGTAAAGACGCCGTCGACGATCTTCTCGGCCAAATAAATCTTCTCACCAACGAGTTTCGCGGTTCGTTTTGCGACATCCTTTTTGGTAATCGTCTTTTTCATAAAATCCACTCCTTTTTGCTGTTGGATCCTACTTTACACTTAGAAATACGTTGGTTCAAATGACTCAAATCAATCTTGATTGTTTGACGAGGCGTCCACCGCGCCGTTCAGCCTCTCCACGCTGATCACGCCCTTAACCCGCCGCATTCGTTTGAGAATTCGGGACAAATGCTGCAAATTGCGCACTTGCAAGTAAATCGTGCTGTGTACCAGAGCGTTATCGGTCTTCATTTCGATGCTGACGATGTTGGTATCTGTTTGAGAAATGGCCTCTGAGACATCTCGCAAGAAATGCTTCCGGTCCTCCCCGATGAGCTGCAGCCGCACCATAAAATGTTTGTCTTTGTCTACGTCCCACTCAACCTCGATTCGTCGGTCAGGGTCTTCTATCATATTAATGATGTTCCGACAGTCGCTGCGGTGAACCACGATGCCCCGGCCTTTGGTGACAAAGCCCAAAATGTTGTCACCCGGCAACGGCTGACAGCAGCCGCCAAACGAGATCATCAAATTGTCGAGCCCCTGGACACGGATGCCTTCAGAGCTGCGTCGCATGAGTTTGTTAATCAACGAGCGGTCCTTGAACCGGACCTTCTCCGGGGCAATCCGGTTGACCACCGAATGTACCGATGTATCCCCACTGCCGATGGAGGCGAGCAACTGCTTGGCGTTTTGAAAATTAAGACTCTGCGCCACTTCTTCGAGGTCAACATTCTCCCGTTTCAGGCCAGCCCGCTTTAGATGCTTTACCAGCATCTCTTCTCCGAGCTTAAGGCTTTGCTCGAAAAACGATTCCTTAAACCAGCGCTTGATGCGGCTTCTGGCCTTGGACGTTTTGACGAACTTGATCCAATCCGGGTTGGGCTTCTGGTTCGGCGAAGTGAGGATCTCCACCGAGTCACCGCTTTTCAACTCGTAGTTCAGCGGTACCAGGCGTCCGTTCACCTTGGCCCCGATGCAGTGCAAGCCGATGTCGGTATGCACCGCGAACGCGAAATCGATGGGCGTCGAATGCAGCGGCAATTTCAGCAGGTCTCCTTTGGGTGTGAATACGAAGACCTCATCCTGAAACAGCTCGATGCGCAAATTCTCCATGAACTCGGACGGATCCTTCGTCTCCTGTTGCAGCTCCAACATCTGACGCAACCACGACAGGTGCTTGTCCAGCTCATCCTCTTTCATCTTCCCTTCTTTGTAGCGCCAGTGTGCAGCGATGCCCTCCTCTGCAGTTCGGTGCATGTCCTCGGTGCGAATCTGTATTTCGACCATCTTGCCGTCCGGCCCGATCACGGTGGTGTGCAGCGATTGATAGAAATTCGTTTTGGGCGTCGCGATGTAATCCTTGAACCGCTCCTGAACAGGATTATACAGATTGTGGACAATTCCTAGCGCAAAATAGCAGTCTTCCACTTTCTGGACGATGATGCGGATAGCCAGCA
>CAYQOI010000289.1:0-5285 GCA_964419085.1 uncultured Cytophagia bacterium
CGAGCACGCATGAACCGATTCCTTGCTCGGATGTCCTCGGCGGGGACGCCTCCGGACCAGGTTGATTGGGGCTTCTTGGACACCCCCCTAATGAGGGTGTTACGCCTCACGTCCAAAACCGAGTCACGGTTGAAAGGCCGGGTGTAATCGGCCTTAGTTTCTAAACACCTGCGGACAATGTGTCGCTCTTTTGAGCGGGCACGAATGATTTCCGGTTTCAAGGGGTCGGATTGCCGGGCGCAAAAAAGTCGACATCCCCGCGGCCCGCCTGTCCCGTCACCGTGTGGATGACGGTGCAGGTGGAAAGGGCGGAGCGCCGCGTGGTCACATCAGTGCTTTAACACGGCCAGCAACAACACGATCCAGCCGGCCAGAAACGCCAGCCCGCCCACCGGGGTGATCGCGCCAAACCAGCGCACCCCGCTGGTGCTGAGCAGGTAAAGGCTTCCTGAAAAGATGACCGTCCCGGCGATAAACAGCCACCCGGCCGCGGTCGTGAGTCCTCCGGGCCAGCGGCCGCACGCCCACGCGACCGCGAGCAAGGCCAACGCATGGTACATCTGGTAGCGCACACCGACTTCAAAGACGCCGAGCATTTCGGGAGAGAGGCGGGTTTTCAAGCCGTGCGCGCCGAACGCGCCCAGGGCCACCGCGAGAAATGCCGACCCACTACCTACCAGAAAGAAAGCTCTCTCCACGTTCCTCCTTTTTTCGAATGTTAGTGGCCCCTCACCTGACTTTGTGGGAGATGCTCTGAATCATTCAGACTACACGAGCTGACGCAGCACGTACTGCAGGATGCCGCCGTGTCGGTAGTAGTGCAACTCCTCCGGCGTGTCCACGCGGCAGACCACCGAGAAGCTTTTCGATGTGCCGTCATCGGCGGTGGCGGTGACCTGCAACTCGTCCCCCGGCTCGAGCCCGGCGGCGATGCCCGTGATCGCGTAGGTTTCCAGTCCACTGAGCCCCAGCGATTCGCGATTCTCTCCCGGCTTGAACTGCAAGGGGAGCACCCCCATGCCGATGAGGTTGCTGCGGTGAATGCGTTCGAAGCTTTCGGCGATCACCGCCTCCACCCCCAGCAGCCGTGTTCCTTTGGCCGCCCAGTCACGCGAAGAGCCGGTGCCGTACTCCTTGCCGGCCAGCACGATGAGGGGTACACCTTCCGCTTTGTAGCGCATCGCGGCCTCGTAGACCGAAGTAAGCGTTTTGTCGGGCAAGTGCAGGGTCCAATTTCCTTCCTTCTCCGGGGTCAGGAAGTTGCGCAGCCGGATGTTGCCGAACGTCCCGCGCATCATCACTTCGTGATTGCCGCGCCGCGAACCGAAGGAGTTGAAGTCCTTTGGTTCTACCCCCAACGAGATGAGGTACTGGCCTGCCGGACTGTCCACCGGAATCGCGCCCGCGGGCGAGATGTGGTCGGTGGTCACCGAGTCGCCCAGCATCACCAGGACGCGGGCGCCCTCGATGTCTTTCAGCGGCGCCGGCTGCAGGGGCATGTCCTCGAAGAACGGCGGGTTTTTCACGTACGTCGAAGCGGGGTCCCATTCGTACAGGTCCCCTTGGGGGATTTCCAGCGCCTGCCAGCGTTGGTCGCCGGTGAAAACTTCGGCGTATTCTTTTTCGAACATCTCCCGCCGCACCGAGCTGCGCACCGCCTGCTTGATTTCTTCGGTGCCGGGCCAGATGTCTTTGAGATAGACCGGCTTGCCGTCTCGGTCTTCTCCCAAAGGCTCCGAATACAGGTCAATGTCCATGCGACCGGCCAACGCGTAGGCTACCACCAGCGGCGGAGAGGCCAGGTAGTTGGCGCGGGTGTGCGGGTTGACCCGGCCTTCGAAGTTGCGATTGCCGCTCAGCACCGCCGCGGTCACCAGGTTGCCCTCTTTGATGGCCTTTGCGATGTGCTCAGGCAACGGTCCGCTGTTTCCGATGCAAGTGGTGCAACCGTAGCCCACGAGGTTGAATCGCAGTTCTTCGAGGTAAGGCATCAGGCCTGCATCCGTGAGATAGTCGGTGACCACTTTGGAGCCGGGCGCCAGGCTGGTTTTGACCCACGGCTTCGTTTTCAGCCCCCGTTCCACGGCCTTTTTGGCCAGCAGACCCGCCCCGATCATGACCGAGGGATTGGAGGTGTTGGTGCAACTGGTGATCGCGGCGATGACCACGGAGCCGTTGCTCAACTCGATTTCGTGGCTGTTTTCGCGCACCTTGACACTCTCTTTGGTGTCGCTGAGCCGCAGCGTCTCGAGGGCCTGGAAGAAAGCCGCTTTGGACTGCCGCAGACGGATGCGGTCCTGAGGCCGCTTGGGCCCCGCGATGCTGGGTTCCACCGTAGAGAGGTCGAGCTCCAGCGTATCGGTGTAGGTCGGGTCGGGTGTGTCATCTGAGCGGAACAGACCCTGTTCCTTGGTGTAGGCTTCCACCAGCTTGATCAGGTGTTCGTCGCGGCCGGTGTAGCGCAAGTACTCCAGAGTTTCCGCGTCCACCGGGAAAAAGCCGATGGTGGCGCCGTACTCGGGTGACATGTTCGCGATGGTGGCGCGGTCGGCCAGGCTGAGGCTGCTCAATCCCGGGCCGAAGTACTCCACGAATTTGCCCACCACGCCCTTTTGCCGCAGCATTTGCGTGACCGTGAGAACCAGGTCGGTGGCGGTGGCGCCTTCGGCCAGCTCTCCCACAAACTTGAAGCCGATGACGTCCGGAACCAGCATGGAAATGGGTTGTCCCAGCATCGCGGCCTCGGCCTCGATGCCGCCGACGCCCCAGCCCACCACGCCCAATCCGTTGATCATCGTGGTGTGCGAGTCGGTTCCCACCAGGGTGTCGGGGTAAGCCAGTTTCGTGCCGTCTTCTTGGGAGGTGAAAACCACCCGGCCGAGATACTCCAGATTCACCTGATGGCAGATGCCGGTCTCCGGCGGCACGACGCGGAAATTGTCGAACGCGTGTTGCCCCCAGCGGAGAAAGGCGTAGCGTTCGCGGTTGCGTTCGTACTCCCGGTCGGTGTTGAAACGGATGGCATCCAGAACGCCGAATCGGTCCACCTGAATGGAGTGGTCGATCACCAGATCGGCGGGTACAAGCGGGTTGATTTTTTTGGGGTCGCCGCCGAGGTTTTTGATGGCATCTCGCATCGCGGCCAGGTCCACCACCGCGGGGACGCCAGTGAAATCTTGCATCAGCACCCGGGCCGGCGTGAATGCGATCTCTTTTTCAGATTTGTGGGCTGGATCCCAGTTTGCCACGGCTTCGATGTCGTCCCGTTTGACAAAACGGCCGTCTTCTTTGCGGAGCAGGTTTTCCAGCAGGACTTTCATGGAAAAAGGCAAGCGGTCCACCTGACCCACTCCTGCCTTTTCCAGCGTGCCGAGTCGATAGATGTGGTAGGTTTGACCGTCTACGTTCAGCGTTCCTTTGCTCTCAAAACTATTTTCGTTCGCCATTTAAATCGCTCCTTTGAATGCTTCCGTGTTCCGATGAATCCACATGGCGCTGAAAGATTTCTTCGCGCCGGGCGATGCGCTGCTTGTGCATCTCATTCAAGTATACAGAAAAGAAGCCTGGAAATCAACCCCTTTGTGGGAAGCGGGGAGAGCGGTTTTGCCGAGGGTTTGTGCCCCGCGCCGCGACGATGGAGGAAACGATACGGTCTTGCTGCAAGTGCGAGAGGCTATCGCGTTTCTGCGATTTTTTGCGCCCTGCTTCGCACCATCTCTACCAGCGCGGTGAGTCCCTGACCCTTTCCCATGGAGATCTGTCGCCCGAAGAGCTTGTAGACGATCTCGGGCGTCACTCGCGCGATCTCTTCTGCGGGCAGTCCGGAGAGCGATGCGTCCAGCACGGCCGCCAGCGCTTTGGCCGAGATGCCCGACGGATTCTCCACCGCGAAATGGAGTTTGAGCCGTTTGTCGGGCAGCTCTTCCAACCAGACGTAGGCCTCGGATTCGCAAAACGGAACCTGGTTTTCCTTGGGAAATGGCCGCTTGGAAATGCGCTCCGGGACTTCTTTGAAACGGTCCGCGTAGTCGATGAGCATGGCGGTGCGGAACTCCGGATCGTCGACGGCCTCGAAGTTTGCCAGGGTTTCGGCCAGTTTTTTCGGCAGGTCGTTCATCTTTTTTCTTGCCACAGCCGCGACCGCCGGGCAGGCCAGCGGTCGCGTTCTGTGACCGACGGTCTATTTCTCGATGGGCGCGCGCACCAGATTGCCCCACTCGGTCCAGCTCCCGTCGTAATTTCTGACCTTTTCGAAACCGAGCAAATAGGTCAAGACGAACCAGGTGTGGCTGCTGCGTTCCCCGATGCGGCAGTAGGCGATGACGTCATCGTTGGGGTTGAGTTTCTGCTCATCGATATAGATGGCCCGCAGTTCGTCGGCGGACTTGAAGGTGCCGTCTTCCGGGTTGGCCGCTCGCGCCCACGGGATGTTTTTGGCGCCGGGGATGTGTCCCCCACGCAGCGCACCTTCGTTGGGGTAGCCTTCCATGTGCAGGCGTTCGCCGGTGTACTCTTCCGGGCTACGCACATCCACCAGCGGCCGGCCGGCGCGGACGTGCTCCAGCACCTGGTCGCGGAACGCCCGGATTTTGCGGTCATCCCGTTCCGGCGCGGTGTAATCAGTGGCCGGGTAGGTTGGCACGTCTCTGGTCATGGGGCGACCCTCCTTTTCCCACTTCAGGCGACCGCCATCCATCACCTTGGCGTTGGTGTGGTTGAAGAGCTGAAAGACCCAGAAGGCGTAGGTGGCCCACCAGTTGTTTTTGTCGCCGTAGAAGACGACGGTGGTCTCCGGCGTGACGCCGATGCGGGACATCAATTTCTCGAAGCCTTCCTTGCTGATGTAGTCCCGCTGGAGTTGGTCGTTGAGATCCGTGGTCCAGTCCACCTGGACGGCTCCGGGAATATGCCCGGAAGCATAGAGCAATTGGTCCTCGTTGGACTCCACGAGCCGGACACCGGGGTCATTCAGGTGTTCCGCCACCCAATCGGTAGACACCAGAACGTCGGGGCGGGCGTAGCCGCGCTCAGCAATTTGTGACATGTTCGACCCTCCTTAATTTATGTAAACGCGACGAATCGCGAGATCTGTTGTTAGTTCGTGTTTGAACGAAAACAGCTCCTTTTGTCATTCTTGCATGTTTTGAGTGGATTCCGGCTTTAAGATGCCGGAAGGACCGTTTCCGTTCAAACTTTGGTTAGAGATGCTTTTTCATTAAGAACGATTTGAGCAAGAGTAGAGTTCGTTTTTTTTAACCGTTGGCCAGTTTCAGCAGGAAGGCGCA
>CAYQOI010000290.1:0-5267 GCA_964419085.1 uncultured Cytophagia bacterium
CTATTACACCGCGTCCCGTCTGCTGGTGGACGGCGTCCCCTTGCGCAACGCCTACCTGGATTTTGTCTGGTTTCAAAAACAGATGGACCGCTACGGCATCGAGAATCAACTGGGCGGTTTCATTCCACATCCCCCGTCGACCGCGCTGGTCTTTCTGCCGCTGGTCCCCTTCGATGCGCTGACCGCAAAACGTATCTGGATTCTGTTCAACGTGCTTTTGCTCGCCGGCAACATCGTTTTGCTGAGCCGGATCGCTGGTTTGCACTGGCTTGCGAGCGGCGTGCTGCTGCTGGGGACCGGTTACGGACTCCTGAACAACTTCCTGTTCGGCCAGCAGTATCTGCTGCTGCTCACCACGCTGCTGCTGGGGATCTACTTGAACGACCGGGGCAAGCCGGTCTGGGCTGGCGTCGCGTTGGGCAGTTTTATTCCGGTGAAGTACGTCGGGCTGGTGTACGTCCTTTATTTTGCCTTCAGGCGCAACTGGCGGCTGGTGGGCGCCGCGCTGGCGACGGCCGCGGCGGTCGCCGGGGCCACGTTGTTGCTGAGCGACGCGTCCACCGTCACTACATTTTTCACCGACGTTCTGCCGCGCCACCTGCGCGGGGAAGTGCAGGACCCGTTCGCGATCTATTTTCAGTCGTGGAACAGCCTGCTGCGGCGGATGTTTCTCTACGAGCCTACACTCAATCCGTCCCCCGCGCTGAACGCGGCGTGGCTCTACTTCTTGCTCAAGAACCTGATTTTCTGGAGCCTGGTCACCGCCTTCGTCCTGCTCCTGGTGCACGCACGGTTTGAAAAGCCGCGGGACACGTTTCTGTTTCACATGGGACTGTTGCCGCTGGCGGTGCTCCTGCTCTCGCCGGGAAGCGCCACCTACCATTTCCTGTTGCTCGCGATTGCCGCGGTACTGTTCACCAAACTTCTGCTGGACCAGGGGCAAATCCGGCAGGCTACAGGGCTGGCGTTGCTGTTCCTGGTGGTCAATCTCCCGCACTTCATGAAGTTGCGCCATCTGGCCACCGGGTGGCTCACGCCTCTCGCTTACACGCGACTCTGGTTCCTGCTGCTTTTTTTCATTCTCACTGTCTACTTTTTCCGTCGGAACATCGATTACCGACTTCCGAACCCCAAGCTCCTGCTGCCTGCGCTCTTCCTGCTCATCGCCGTGCCCGCCGCGGCACAACGACACGCATACGCCAACGAGGCAGACGACGGTGCGAAATGGCTCCGCATCGCTTCGCCCGCGTTCAACCGCAATTTCGGCCTGCTGCTCAAGGCACCCGATGTGGGGCGGCGCAAGTTCGTTTTCACCTACTGTGAACTGCTGGACGAAGATTATGCCATCTTCGATGACCAGGGGCTACCGTGGACGCCCAGGACCGGTCAACGGGCCGGCGCCCGACACGCAGGGCAGAATTTCTACGCGCCCGACCTGGCGCCCGATGACTCTACTCTCCTGGTGGAGACGGTGGCACACGGGCGGCCGGAGATCTGGCTCAGTCACGGGCCGGGCCAAAAACCGGCCTTCCTTCGACCCGGCGGGTCGCCGAGTTGGCACCCAGACGGCCTGCACTTCGCGTTCGTCGAGGACGGCTTTGTTCGCCTCGCCTCTCTCCAGGACCCGCAGGCCGAGACCATCTCCGCAAGCGGCGCGTGTCAGGATGTGGCCTTTTCACCCAGCGGCCGCTTCCTGGTCTACTGCACCCGCTTCGACCAGGAGTACGCGCTCATGCGCACCGACCTGCAAACCCACCGCGAAACCATCATTTTGCGTTCCGAAGACGAAATCCGCGCTCCCTGCTGGTCTGACGACGAGAAGCACATCGTGTTCGCCTGGCGAGTCGGGGGAAATCTGGACCTCTGGGCGGTGGACCTTTTCTCTAAAGAAACCACGCGGCTGACCTCTCACCGCGGCCGCGATTCTGAGCCGGCCTGGGACGCGGAACACGGGCGCATCGTCTTCACGTCCGACCGCAACCGCGGATTGGAGTTCAGCACGCTCTACTGGATCGCGATCCCGGAGGCGTGGCGATGAAGCGAGAGAAAGCCAGGATCTCGGTCGCAAAATGGCTGGACGAATACGCCGGCAGGTGGCTCATCCGAGCTGGGCGGCGGCTTGGACTGCTCCGTCGAAACTCCACGCCGCCGGATTCGGTGCGGAAGATCCTGTTCATCAAATTTTGGGGACTGGGCAGCATCGTGCTGTCACAACCGGCCCTGCGCCTGTTGCGGGCTGCCTGGCCGGATGCCCAACTCCACTACCTCACTCTGGCCCGCAATCGCGACCTCTTCGGCCTGCTCCCAGAAGTGCATCGCGTCCACACCGTACGCTTTGCTTCTCCGTTCGCCTTTCTGGCGGGAAGCCTCCGGCTTTTGGCACAACTGCGCCGGGAAAAATACGACCTGGTCTTCGATGCAGAGTTTTTTGCCCACTTTTCCGCGCTGCTGGGCCGGTTGGCCGGTGGCAAGTGGCTGGTGGGGTTTGCCCGGACTGCCGGGCAAAAGAAAGAAATTCTGGACCGAAGCGTTCCGTTTCGAGGAGATCGCCACACCGCGGAACAATTCCTCCACCTGGTGGGGAGGTGTACCCCTGCCGGCATCGCGGCAGGCCGGGCGCCCACACTCTCGGTCCCGGCTTTTCCTGCTCTGTTGAAACGGCACCGGCTTCAACCCCGGCACTACGTCGTACTCAACGTCAACGCGAGTCCGCTGGCCACCGAGCGCCGCTGGCCCCGAGACAGGTTCATCGCACTGGCCCGGTTTCTGCTCTCGCACGTCGATTGGGACCTCGTGCTCATCGGCTCGGCCCGGGAGGTCGCTTACGTGGCCGCGGTGGAAAAGGCCCTGGATCCACGCCGCGTCAGGAACCTGGCCGGCAAGTTGACCATCGCGGAACTGGCGTGGGTACTCCAAGACGCGAAGCTCTGTATTTCCAACGATAGCGGGCCTCTGCACCTGGCCGCCGCGTTGGGCGTGCCGGTGGTGGGATTCTACGGCCCGGAGACGCCGGTGCGCTACGGCCCGCTGGCGGAGAAAAAACTGGTTTTCTACCAGAACTTGTGGTGCAGCCCGTGCATGAGTGTGGACAATGCCAAGACGATTCATTGTATCAACGACCTGGCTTGCATGCGAGAACTCGGGGTGGAACAGGTGGCGGCCGAAGTGTGGCAATTCATCCGCAAAGAGCTGCTCTCGGCGGAACCGACGGCTTTGAAGTTAGTGGGCACCAGCGCCTGAGGTTCGTGATGACGTCACAGAAGCCCAAACTCTTGCTGCTCAATCCGCCCGGGCGCCGGGTCTATTTGCGGGACTACTTCTGCAGTAAGGTCTCCCAGGCCGATTACATCAACCATCCCATCGACCTGCTGTGTCTCAGCGGCCTCCTGCATGAAACGTTCGAGTTGAGCGTCGTGGACGCCATCGTCGAGAAATTGGCTCCAGACACCTGTATCGCAAAGGTGCGTGAACGGCGGCCGGAGGTGGTCATCGGACTCATCGGTGCGGCCTCTCTTGCGGAAGACGTCCCGTTTTACCGGAACCTGGTGAGCGAAACCGGGACCAGGCTCATCCTCATCGGCGATGCTTTGCTGGAACAGCGCGCCCGGCGTTTGCAAAGCATGCCGTTTGTTGAAGCGTTCCTGCACGACTTCAGCACCGACGATGTCCGCACCTACCTGGAGCGCGGCGCGCAGCAGACGCTCCGGAACATGACCGTGCGCAAAAACGGCGCGGTCTGGGCCGCGCCCATCAAGCGGCCGAAGCACGAGACCTGGCCGCTCGCCCTGCCGCGGCACGAGCTCTTCCTGAACAAACCTTACCGCTACCCGTTTGTGCGCAGTACGCGATTCGCGACCGTCCTCACCGAGTACGGCTGTCCGTACCGGTGCACCTTCTGCATCATGTCGACGCTGGGCTGGAAAATCCGGCCGGTGGAAAACGTGCTGGCCGAGTTGGCGCGACTCAAAGCCCTGGGGGTGCGCGAACTCTTTTTCCTGGACCAGACTTTCGGGTTGGATAAATCGCGGGCGTTGCGCCTGCTGGCACACATGCCGGCCGGAGAGGACGGCTTCGGGTGGGTCTGTTTCAGCCGAGCCGACGTGCTGGATGCGGAGTTGCTCAGGGCCATGAAACGCGGCGGCTGCCACACCGTCATCCTGGGACTGGAAAGCGGCAACGACGAGATTCTGAACTCCATTCGCAAAGAGATGGACAAAGCCCAAATTCAGCGAGGCTTTGCGCTGTGCCGAGAATGGGGCATCCGCACCGTGGCCACCGTGATCCTCGGTCTCCCCGAAGAAACGCAAGGGACCTTTACAGAAACCCTGGAGTTCCTGAAGCAGGTGGACCCGGATTTCGCCTCCTTCAACGTGGCTGTGCCGAGAGTCGGGACCCCTTTCCGCCGCACCGCGCTGCGCCTGGGTTTGGCTCCCCCCGAACTCGAGACCATGGACCAGTCCGGCACGCCCGTCTGCCTGCCCTCGCTGACGCTGACCCGGGAGGATATCCGCGCGCTCAAACGCCGGGCGATTCGAGAGTTCTATCTCAACCCAGGCTACCTGAGAAAACGGCTGGCGAGGCTGGGCCTGCCGCGAAAAGAAGGGTGGGCGGAGTTGCGCATTCAACTGCGCCAGGGCGTTTCTTTGCTCCGCAACTACCTACTCAGTTAGGACCCAGAAAGTAGGGTGAACACGACCAAACGACATCTGGCGCTCCTCCTGACATTCGGCTTTGTCCTGCGGCTCCTGCTGCTCCTTTTGTTCCCCGCAGCCTACGGCGACGACGGCGTGGGCCGCATCTACTTTAAGGATTTCTTGTTTCTGGGACACTGGCTGCCCCTCACCCAGGCGCTCGTGTTTCTGGTCGCCAGGCTAAGTGAGCACATTCTGGCGATTCGCCTCTTGTTTGCGCTGGTGGGTGCGCTTGCCGCGTGCGGATTCTATCTCTTCCTGCGCACACTCGTACGCCCTCCGCTCGCGCTGTTCGGGGGACTGCTGTTTTCGGTGAATTCGCTCTACGTCGTGCTCACGTTGATGCCCTACCAGGATGTGCTCTTTCTCGGGCTGTTGTACCCCGCGCTGGCGGCTTTCTCGGAATCTCGAGGCCACCGTTCCACCACCGGTGGCGTGCTGTTCGGCCTGGCTAGCTTGACTCGCTACGAAAGCTGGTTTCTCTTGCCCTTTCTGGTCGCGTGGAAAAGTGGCCGCCAACGGCATGAATCGCGGGCGCCACTGGCGGTGGTTCTCTTGCGGTCCGTGCTCTTTTTC
>CAYQOI010000291.1:0-5259 GCA_964419085.1 uncultured Cytophagia bacterium
CCCGATGCGTGCGGTACTCTCGCAAACCGAAAAGTGCCACCACAACGACTATCGCCAACGCGATGGCCCCACTCAGGACCGGACGGGCACCCAAGACCTTTGCCATATCGGCCCATCGAGAACGGCGTCTCCGGATCCGGAACGGAATCTTGTAGGGCTCCAGTCGGTCGGGCACGCTCGTTTCCGCCAGCGCATCGAGCACGGCGCGCTCTTCGTCGGTGGGTTCGGCAAACGCCTCCAGCCCCACACCGCTCACCTCGTCAAAGCAGGCATCGCAGATACACAGATGCGTATAAAGAGAGACCGTTTCGCCCTTGTCCAGATCGCCCTGGAAGTAGCGTTCCATCAGCTCAGAACTGAGATGTTCGGACTCAGGTGGCTCGCTTTTCAGAGACGGCATGTTTCCCGCTTCCCTGAATTGGCGCACCATCCGCTCAGTGAAATGCATCCTGTCACGGCACAACGAACAGTTGCGCAGGTGTTCATCTTCCCCCGCCTTCCCTTTCCGCCCTGTGGCATAGCTCAACAAATCCGCAAGGGGCAGACATAAATGCTTCCCCATTAAAAATCCCCTGTTATCTTCACATTTGCTTCCGGTAACTTAGCTTACCTACTTTAATAGACAGGAAAAAGGCCAAAAAACTCCCAAACAAATCAAAAAATTAACCCACTTGAGCCCTTTGCAAGGCCTTTTTCATGCGACTGACCACGGTCTCGATGCCGCTCGCGGAAAGCGTGACCTGGTAGCGTCGCTTGATCTCGCTTGCACTCAAGCCTTTGAAATAGTACAGTTTGAACAGAAAAATATCGCGTTCCAAATTCCGGCTGGAATAGTTTGATTTCAACTGTTCCAGAAGGAACTCTTTGAAGAAGGCCTCATTGATTTTTTCTTCGGTTTCGTTGGTCATGGGCTCTGTTGTCAGTGGGTCGGAGTCGCTGTCTGGATCCTGGCCTCCCACTTCCTTAAAGGGCACAGCGGGATCCAATTCATAGATTATATAGCTGCAAACCGTGTTTCTTGCGATTGTATAAAGATAGGCCAGAAAGCTGTCCTGGGTTTCTCCCCGAAATTGCTGCAACGCCCGGCCATCATTCTTGAGCAAATTGATGTAGACGTCCTGACACAGGTCCTTTGTGGTTTCGGTGAAAGCCGTAAAAGGCCGGCCCCGCAACTGTTTGCGCAGCTCCCGGTAAACAAAAAGCGCGATGTAGGGACCGTATTTGCTTTCAAACTGGTTCCAGTGTTTGTCCCAATGCTCAGACTTTTCCGCGCACTTAGCCACCAACTCCAGGTCGGCGGGGCTCAACTTAGTTAAGACAGAAAGGGTGAGAATCCCAAGGCTGGCGAGAAACTCCGGATCGAAAGCGTATTCGGAGGCAGAGGAAGCGAAAGAAAACGTACCGGCTTCGAACATGAGTGTGGGAGACTCTTTTTAGTTAATCGGCTTCTTCTCTAACCCAATTCGGGCATACAGGTAAAATCCCCTTTTATGAAAAAAGCGTCTACCGATTTCTAACTCAAAGATTCAGCAAATAGGTAAACTTCGCGAGGACGGTGCGGTTGGCCACGCGCACGTGGCCCGCCGTATTCCACTCCTCGTTGTAGACCAGGTAGAAATCGCTGCCCTCGCGGTGAATGAAGTTCAAGAGCAAATTGCTGATGATCCGATCGTCCAAGCTGTTCCACTGCACAAATGCCTTGAAAAACAGGGTGGGCGTGAACGAGTAGTTGAAGCGTGTGCTTACGATGTTTGTCGTGAACTGACCATCCGGGAAAGGTACGTCTACGCGGTTCCAGTTCCAGCGCAGGTCCACGGCCACCCGGTCGCTGGGTCTGAGTCGGCTGGAAAGTGTCAATCCGTACCAGGTGCCGTCGTAGAACGTCCCGCCGCCGAATCGCACACCGCCCGAGACTTTCTTGCTGGAGTCGGACCGATACTGGACCCCCGCGATATCGTATTTGTAAATCCCGCCCGGGATGAAGGCCGGACCGAGGTAAAAACCCGGTGCCGGGATGTTGTCGTAGTAGTTGATGTAGGTGAGAAACAGGTAGGACTCATCGTTGAACACATTCAAAATGCCCGGATTAAACGTGCGGAACTGCAGCTCGCCGTCGTGGTCGGTGATGTATTCGACATCGAACGAAAGATGGGTCTGCCGCGTGTTGAGGAACTTGGGCCGCGGGCTCACGCTGAAACCGAAGTCATACTTGCGGATATCGCGCCACTGCAAAAAGCCCATCTCCGGGTTGAAGTTTCTGCCGATATCGGTAAAACGGGCCCGCGTGTAGAACAGATCGGAGCCCCACGTCACATCCACATGGCTGTTCCAATCTTTGCCTTTGACCCCTGGCGTCTGGGTTTTGGCCACGTAGCCCTTCACGTTGAGGTTGTTGTCGAAAGTAAAGGCGCCGTCCACCGCGAAGGTGCGGTTGTAACGTCCGCCACGAGTTGGATCTTTGCTCAGCCCCATGAAGCCGACATACGAACGCTTGAACACATCTCGCTTCAATCTGAACGCCGAGAAGTTGACCTGCGGGATCTCGACCCGGTCGCCGTTGAGGTTGGTGTATTTGACATCGTCGGTGAATACGTCCAGCATGCCGATTTCATACGGCCCCTCTTTGCCCGTGACCTTCACGCCGCCTACGATGGGCGTCTCCACCAGCTCAAAGGTGGCCGGGTCCCGGTGCAGCCCGATCCGGCGGCTGAAGAACAGCAGGGTCAACGGGTTAGAGAAACTCCCCTCGCCCACGTTGAAGATGTCCAGCCCTTCGAGAAAAAAATCGCGCTTTTCCGGAAAGAACAGATTGAAGCGGGAGAGGTTCACCTGCTCGGCATCCGCTTCCACCTGCGCGAAATCGGTGTTGACCGTGACATCGGAGACGATGTTTGAGGTGAGGTGAATCTTGGCGTCGATGCCCACATCCCCCTGGGTCTTGTCTGCGCCCGCGACCTCGAAATTCTTCTCCAATCCGCCCACCGTGTAAGGCTTGACCTGAAAACGCCCTCTGCGGTGAATGTTTCGGAGGCCGTGCAAAATGCCGAATTTCGACACCCGAAACTTGCCGTAACTGTCGAAGTCGTCATCTCGGGTGATGGGTGACCAAAACGATTCCTCCCGCTTGCGCGGGATAAACCGGCCGAAATTGATCCCCCAGGTCAAATCGTCCTTGTTGCGGAAGCGCAGGGTTTGAAAGGGAATCGCGACCTCTGCGGTCCAGCCGTACTGGTCCCGCCTGGCCTTGCTCTTCCACACGCCGTCCCAATCCCAGTTCAGGTGTTCCCCCTCGCTCTTGATCTCGCAGTCCAGCTTGGCCCCCAGCGAATTGGTGGCGAAGTAATAGGCGTTGCGTTGGTCGTGATAGGTATCGATGATGATCTCGAAGTAGTCGTTGTCGGAAAGGTTGTAATCGCGGCGCATCTCGTTGGCGACGATCTTGTCCGGCTCGCTGTCGAAACAGCGGATGCCGAAGTAGATGTTGTCCTGGTCGTAAGTGATGAGGACAAAGGTGGGTTGCGACGCCGGCTTCCCTTCGTCAGGCTCCTTCTGCGTGAAGTTGGAGACAACTGCGGCATTTTTCCACTCGTTCTTGCTCAAAATCCCGTCCAAAACCGGCGCCTGGACACTGTGATTGACATTCACTTCGTAGAGCATGTTCTTGCGCTTCTTGGATTTGGCCGCGGCATGCCCCAACGCGTACAAGACGAAAACAGACGAAACAGCTATTGTTCCGAGTCGGAGTCTCATTTTGGAAGAAAGTGTGTGTTCGGCGATAGCATGAAAAGATATTAAATTAAAGCAAAAAAGTCAAAGAAAAATGTAATTCGCTGCGATTATCCCGAATCCATTGCAACGCGTACGGCGGACCTGCCCCAACGAACTTGCTTTTTTGCGGGAAACTCGCTATATATGCCTCGATGACTTTTCACTGGAACAAGCTCCTTCTGCTGTGCGCGCTGGGGCTGTGCGCTTGCACCACCACACCGGACGATGGCCCTTTTGAGCCCCTCACGGTTTTCGCGGCCGCGAGTCTGGGCAGCGCACTGCCGGAAATCGCGACTGCGTTCCAGCGACAACACGCGGATTGCCGCATCGCGTTCAATTTTGCCGCTTCGTCGATTCTGGCGAAACAGCTCGAACGCGGCGCACACGCCGACCTGTTCGTTTCGGCCAACACCCGCTGGCTGGAGTACTTGATCCGGCAGAAAAGAATCCGGCCGGACTCACGAATCGACTTCCTGAGCAACCGGCTGGTGGTGGTGGTGCCGGCAGACGCACGCATCGTGCCGCACACCGTGCACGATTTGACCAATCCGGCGTTTCGCCGCATCGCGGTGGGGGACCCGCAACATGTGCCTCTCGGGATCTACGCGAGAGACGCGCTGCAAGCCGCCGGCATGTGGGACACCGTCAAAGACAGGCTCGTGCCCGCGATGGATGCGCGCGCGGCCCTGGCCTATGTGGAGCAGGCCCAGGTGGATTGCGGGCTGGTGTACCGCTCGGATGTGGCGCTGAACCCACGAGTGCACATCGCATTCGAGCTGCCTCCAGAGTTGCAGCCGCAAATTCGCTACGCGTTGGGGTTGCCCCGCAGCGCCTCTCACCCGCTGGCCCGGGCTTTTGCGGATTTCTTGCGTGGCCGCCAGGCGCAGGAAATCTTCCAGAAACACGGTTTTTACTTGTTCCCAGCGGACCCAGAACCATGAAAGCCGAGCTTCCGGTCATTCTGCTTTCGTTGAAGGTGGCGACGACCGCCATCGCGTTTTTGATCCCCGTTGGCACCTTCCTGGGCTGGTTGTTTTCACGGAAAGATTTCATGGGAAAGACGCTCCTCAACGGCCTGGTGAACGTGCCGCTGGTTTTGCCCCCGGTGGTGACGGGCTATTTTCTCTTGGTTCTCTTCAGTCCCGCCGGCTTGCTGGGCAGGGCGCTGCATCTTCAGGTGGCCTTCACATGGAAGGCCGCGGTGCTGGCCTCCGGGCTGGTGAGTCTGCCGCTGTTGGTGCGGGCGGTACACGTCGCGGTGGATTCCGTGGACCCGAAGCTGGAAGAGGCGGCGCGAATGCTGCGGGCCAGCGAGTGGCAGATTTTCTTCCGCGTCACCCTCCCTCTGGCACTGCACGGCATCGTGGCCGGCGCGGTGCTGGCCTTTGCACGCGCCCTGGGCGAGTTCGGCGCGACCATCGTGTTCGCCAGCAACATTCCGGGCAAGACGCAGACCATCCCCCTGGCGATCTTCACCTACCTCAACCAGCC
>CAYQOI010000292.1:0-5237 GCA_964419085.1 uncultured Cytophagia bacterium
CAGACCCGGCCCGGAGTTCTTCTGGACGTGGCGCACAACGCTGCCGCGGTGGAGAATGTGCTTGCGGCGATTCGGGAAATCTATGACCACGAGCGTCTGGTGCTGGTCATCGGTCTATTGCGGGACAAAGACTACGAAGGGATCGCTGAACGCCTTGCCGGACACATCCAGCACGCGTTCGTTTCCGCCCCCGCAAGCGATAGAGCCCTGGAGGGCAAGGTGCTGGCCGAGGCGCTGTCACGGCACGGGATCAAAACGACGACGTGCTCCAGTGTTGCCGATGCGGGAAGGCAGGCTTTGGCGGCAGCAGGGCGCCGCGACCTGGTTCTGGTCACAGGCTCGCACTACGTGGTGGGGGAATTTCTAAATTTCTACAAAAAGTCTTGACAAAAAAGATTATATTTTTTATCTTGCTTTCAAGAATTACCCGGCCAAAGAAATCCCAACAAACTTAAATCCCGTCACTGTAAAGAAATCCTGGCTCGCGTAACCTGATTTAACTTTGGTTGTAGGTGTGGGATGTCGATTGTCTAAAGTAGTTGATTGAACGAGCGATATTTATTGCAGAGAAGATTTTTGTGGTTCCAGGCATCCCCTGAGAGAAAGTCTGAATTATCCGCTTCCTAACTCCTTAACGAGGTTTGGCAATCTGCTGAGAAGTTTCGATCTCGTCGTTAACTGATTCGCGCTGTGATTTGAGGAAACCAGGAGTACCCTTCGGTTGTAAAAGTCGTTGGTGAAGATGTCCGTATAGCACCCGCTCTGTACACGCCGCTTTTGGGGAAGATTTACGGAATAGAATTGGGTTAAAAACGATTTACTATGATTGTTGTTTGTTCATTTGCATTGGTACGCCGTATCCAGACGTTACTTCTCTGAAAAGCAATCTCGATATACGAATCTTTCATTAATCTTTTACTGTCTGAAGGCTTTAGAGGCGTTTCCTGAACGCCGGTCCCTTCAGCCAATCCAAATCAAAAACAAATAGAGGAAAGGTTATGGAAATTGTTGAACTAAAATCGAAAAAAATTTCCGAATTGACCAAAATGGCGCAGGAGTTGAATGTCACCGGCGCAACGGGGTTAAAAAAACAAGAGCTAATTTTTCGCATACTCGAAGAACAGACCAAACAAGAGGGTCTGATTTTCGCCGAGGGCGTGCTCGAGGTTCTCCCCGATGGCTATGGCTTCCTGCGGTCACCTGACTACAACTATCTTCCCGGCCCGGACGACATCTATGTTTCGCCTTCGCAGATCAAGCGTTTCGGACTTCGCACTGGAGACACCGTCTCCGGCCAGATTCGGCCACCCAAAGAGAGCGAGCGCTTCTTCGCTCTCCTCAAGGTCGAAGCGGTGAATTTTGAAAATCCGGAAGAGGCCAAGAAGAAAATTCTCTTCGATAACCTCACCCCTCTCTATCCTGAGGAAAAATTCAATCTCGAACACAACCCCAAGGACTATTCCACACGCGTCATGAACCTGCTGACGCCCATCGGCAAAGGACAGAGAGGGTTGATCGTCGCGCAGCCGAAGACCGGTAAAACCATCTTGCTGCAGAAAATCGCCAATGCCATCACCGCGAATCATCCGGAAGTCAAGATGATCGTTCTTCTCATCGACGAGCGGCCGGAAGAAGTCACCGACATGGAGCGCTCCGTCAAAGCCGAGGTGATCAGCTCCACCTTCGATGAGCCCCCGGACCGTCACGTGCAGGTTGCGGAGATGGTTCTGGAAAAGGCCAAGCGCCTGGTGGAGTACGGGCAGGATGTGGTGATTCTCCTGGACAGCATCACGAGGTTGGCCAGAGCCCACAACGCGGTGGTCCCGCACAGCGGGAAGATTCTCTCCGGCGGTTTGGACGCCACCGCGCTGGAAAAACCCAAGCGCTTCTTCGGCGCGGCGCGAAACATCGAAGAAGGCGGAAGCCTCACTATCATCGCGACCGCACTTATCGAAACCGGCAGCCGGATGGACGAGGTGATTTTTGAGGAATTCAAAGGCACCGGAAACATGGAGCTGCAGTTGGACCGTCGCCTCTCCGACCGCCGCATCTTTCCATCCATCGATGTCACGCGCTCCGGAACCCGGAAGGAAGAATTGCTGCTGGACGATTTTGAACTCAACCGGGTGTGGATTCTGCGGAAGTTCCTGGCGGACCTTACGCCCATCGAGGCGATGGAGTTTCTCCTGGAACGCATGCGCGGCACCAGGAGCAACAAGGAGTTCCTGGAATCGATGAACACCTGACCGCGTGTGATTTGCCTTGCATTTGCGCTTGTTTTTTCCTATATTCAGCACTCTGAACGATGATAGTTTAGGTTTTGGCGAATTTCCGAAGGAGATACAATTGAAGCCCAATATCCACCCGGAGTACAAGATTGGAACCGTCACCTGCGCGTGCGGGAACACGTTCCAGGTCCGCTCGACGGTCGGTGACATGAAAGTCGAAATCTGCTCCCAGTGCCATCCGTTTTTCACCGGCAAGCAGAAGCTGGTGGATTCGGCTGGTCGCGTCGAAAAATTTATGAAAAAGTATGGGATGGCCACTCCGGCCGAAACCGGCTCCAAAAGCGAGGAAGTCGCAGGCGAAGAGACAGCTGCCAACTCTTAGGTGGTCGCCCCAAAAGTTTAAAACGGAATGCGCGCCCGAACGCTCATTCCGTTTTTTTGTGCCATCGACACAATCAACCAGGCTGTGGAAGACAAGAAGATACAAGTAGGCGGACAGGCCGTCATCGAAGGCGTGATGATGCGGTCGCAGACCGGTTATTCGGTGGCCGTGCGACGTCGCGACGGCAGCATCTTGGTGCGCGTGCAACCTTTTGCCTCGCTGGTGAAGCGCAGCAAGCTGCTGGCGCTTCCCATTTTGCGCGGGGCCGTGGTGCTCATCGAATCGGTTGTGCTCGGCGTCAAGGCGTTGACCTTTTCCAGCGACGTGGCCATGGAAGACGAAAAACCCGCGGACGCGGACGTCTCCGAACCGGCTTCAAAAAAGAAGGGGATTTTTGCCTCCATCTGGCTGGGAGTTACGGTCTTGTTTTCCTTTGCCGCCGGCTTGCTGGTGTTTTTTTATCTGCCTTTGCTGGTGACCGAATGGACCGGCGTGGAGACCGGGGTGATGTTTAACCTGGTGGATGGGGTGCTGCGGCTGGGCATCTTTCTGCTCTATCTCTGGGGGATCTCCAGAATTCGGGACATTCGCAGGATTTTCGAATACCACGGAGCCGAACACAAGAGCATCTTCGCGTTCGAAACCAAAAAGCCGTTGCTTCCGGCGGCGGCCAAAGACGAATCGCGCTTCCACCCGCGTTGCGGCACCAGCTTTCTGCTCATCGTGATGGTGGTCAGCGTTTTGGTGTTTATGTTTCTGGGGAAGCCCGCCACCGTGGCCGAACGTCTGTTGCGCCTGGCGTTTGTCCCGCTCATCGGTGGGCTTTCGTATGAGCTGATCCGGCTATCGGATTCCGGCGCGCAAATGCGTTTTTGGCGGACGCTGATCTTGCCGGGATTGTGGTTGCAGAGACTGACCACACGCGAGCCGGATGAGACGCAACTGGAAGTCGCAATTGTTGCGCTCAAGTCTGCCTTGGGCCTGGACCTTTCCGACCATCCCGCGGTGGTTTTGGAGGAAAGGCAAGCTCTCGGACTTGAGACCGCTGCATGAGTTTGCCGGAGTTTATGGGAGAGACATAGGATGCAGGAACAGCTCAAACGAATCCAGGACAGGTATGAGGAACTGTGCAACCTTCTGATGGACCCGGAAGTGGTGCAGAATCCGCAGAAGTACAAAGAGCTGGCAAAGGAAAAGCGGAGCCTGGAGAAAACCGTCGAGAAGAGCAACGAGTACCGGCGGGTGCTCCAGACCATCGCGGAGGACGAGGCCGTTCTGGCCGAAGAAACCGATGAGGAGCTTCGAGATCTCGCGCAGCAGGAACTCGAGGAGCTGGCCGAGCAAAAAACACACCTGGAAGACGAACTGAGATTGCTGCTGTTGCCCAGAGACCCCCAGGATGCGAAAAATGCCATCATCGAGATCAGGGCGGGAACCGGCGGGGAAGAAGCCGGATTGTTCGCAGGGGATCTGTTTCGCATGTACAGCCGATTCGCCGAACGCAAAGGCTGGAAGTTGGAGGTGCTGAGCTCCAATCCCCAGGGCGTGGGCGGGTTCAAAGAAGTGATTTTCATGCTCAAGGGAGACGACGCTTACGGCGTCATGAAGTACGAAAGCGGCGTGCATCGGGTGCAACGTGTCCCCAAGACCGAAGCCAGCGGCCGCATTCATACGTCCGCGGCGTCGGTCGCGGTGTTGCCCGAAGCCGAGGAAGTGGACGTGGACATCGACCCAAACGACCTCAAGATCGACGTTTATCGCTCATCGGGTCCGGGCGGTCAAAGCGTGAACACCACCGATTCGGCGGTGCGCATCACGCACTTGCCGACCGGCTTGGTGGTGACCTGTCAGGACGAGAAGTCTCAGCACAAGAATCGCGCCAAGGCGCTCAAGGTGCTCAAAGCCCGCTTGTTGGAAAAACGACAGCGTGAAGAACAGGCGAAGCTCACCGAAAGCCGCAGGTCGATGATCAGCACCGGAGACCGCAGCGCAAAAATCCGGACGTACAATTTCCCCCAAAGTAGATTGACCGACCATCGCATCGGGTTGACGCTCTATCGTCTCGAAGAAATACTCGATGGCGACCTGGACGAGATCATCGCTCAGCTCCGGCTCGCGGATCAAGCTGAGCGGCTCAAAAAAGCCGGCTAACCAGTGTAAGGATTTTGTTGCTCATCGATGCGCTTACTCGTTCCGCAGAGCAACTTGCTCAAGGAGGAGTCGAAAACGCCAGACTGAACGCAGAACGCCTCCTCGCCCATACGTTGGGGCTCAGCCGCGCCCAGCTTTACGTCGAGCGCGACCGAACCCTGACGCGGGAGCAAGTCGCGCGCTTTCAAGAAAAGATCGCGAGACGCCTGCGACAGGAGCCGTTGCAGTACATCACGGGGGAGGCGGAGTTCATGTCTCTTCCCTTCAAGGTCAACCCTTCTGTGCTCATCCCTCGACCCGAAACCGAGGTGCTGGTGGAAGCCGCTCTGGACTTTTTCCGTCGCAACTTTGACCCCGATGACAGCGTTTCCGCACTCGACCTCGGGACCGGCTCCGGCTGCATCGCCATCAGTCTGGCGAAGTACTGGGCAACGGCGCACGTGACCGCGGTTGACGTTTCGCGGGCGGCCTTGGCC